>NZ_CP118950.1:1500000-1800000 GCF_029024465.1 Lactococcus garvieae subsp. garvieae | reverse complement strand
AAGGGAAAAACTCGAGCTTGTGGGTTTAGCAGAAAAAAACTTTGAAAAGTCACCTTTTGAATTATCAGGTGGACAAATGCGCCGTGTTGCCATTGCGGGGATTTTAGCAATGGAACCTAAAGTTTTAGTTCTTGATGAACCCACAGCTGGATTGGATCCCAAAGCCCGCATCGAGATGATGGAGCTCTTTAGTCATCTGCATCAAGAAGGACAGACAGTTGTTTTGGTCACACATAATATGGATGATGTGGCCGAATATGCAGACAAGGTGTACCTCTTAGAAAAAGGACGTGTTATTTCATCAGGTACCCCTCAGGACGTTTTTCAAAATGTTGAGTTTTTGATGCAGCATGAGCTTGGAGTACCTAAAACAACGGAATTTGCCGTCAAGTTAGGGCAACGAGGTGTGCTCTTTGACCGCTTGCCTATCAAACGTCAAGAGTTGATTCAAATGCTGAAGGAGGCGAAAAAGTAGAATGCAAAATATGCTCATGGGACGTTATATCCCCGGAAATTCGCTGATTCATCGTCTAGACCCTCGCAGCAAACTTTTAGTCATGTTTATTTTTGTTATCGTGATTTTCTTTGCACATGACTGGTTAGGCTATCTACTCTTAATTCTTTATACTTTTGCCGGCGTACTTTTATCAGGCATTTCTATTTCTTATTTCCTTAAAGGTCTAAGACCGATGATTGGTTTGATATTATTTACAGTCATTTTTCAGATGCTTTTTACACCTGGAGAACATATTATTTTTCAATTTTGGATCTTGAAGATATCAACAGAGAGCTTGATAAACGCACTCTATATTTTCTTCCGATTTGTGTTAATTATCTTTATGTCGACAGTGCTCACATTGACCACACCGCCGTTAACTTTGGCAGATGGTATTGAAACTGGCTTGGCGCCTTTGAAGAAAATCAAGGTACCTGTACATGAATTAGGACTTATGCTTTCAATTTCACTGCGCTTCATTCCAACCTTGATGGACGATACAACCATGATTATGAATGCACAAAAGGCACGAGGAATGGATTTTGGTGAAGGAAATCTCTTGCAAAAAGTCCGCTCGATTATTCCGATATTGATTCCGCTCTTTGTTTCGAGCTTCCGTCGTGCAGAAGATCTAGCAGTTGCCATGGAGTCAAGAGGTTATCAAGGAGGCGATGGACGCAGTAAATATCGTCAGCTCAAATGGTCAAAAAATGATTTTATTTTATTACTGAGTATTTTTATATTGGCTGCTCTTTTACTGTCGTGGAATGCCTTTAGTCGTTAATTCTTGTCCTTATTTTTAGAATGAAAAAACTGAATAATTTCGGTTTTTTTTGTTTAATTATGAGTTTATTCTTGCATTCGCAAAGTTGATTTGCTATAATAATCAAGTAGTTAAAAAACGCACCCGTGGCTCAACTGGATAGAGTACCTGACTACGAATCAGGCGGTTGCAGGTTCGAATCCTGCCGGGTGCATAATAATTAATTCGGGCTTGCCCGTTTTATTATTGTAAAAAATCTTTATACCTCCGGGAAGTAGCTCAGCTTGGTAGAGCTCAAAGCATTGCTTTGAGGTTGCGGATAGAAATTTGCTTGGCAAATTTACTCTGCAAGTACTCTTGCTAAAAGTCAAGACTAGTTCTCAGTGTTATAAAAATTTTCATACCTCCGGGAAGTAGCTCAGCTTGGTAGAGTACTTGGTTTGGGACCAAGGTGTCGCAGGTTCGAATCCTGTCTTCCCGATTACCGACTAACCCTAACTCATCTTTCGTAGATGAGTTTTTTTGTTGGAAATGAAAACTGAGCCTGTATTGCGGTTGGAGTCCGTGAGTTAAAAAATAGATTCTTTGGAGTCTATTTTTTGTTTTGCTTTGAATTTGGCATTAATATTGTCACTCTAGTCTCAGGAAGTACTATATAGGTCAAAGTAAATAGGAGAGTTCAAGGAAGCGTTGCGATTCTAGAAGTAGCAGTTAAAAAGTTTTTTTGATTTTTTTGTTATATCTCATATTTTTTTACGGATAATAGTGTGCCATGAATAAAAATTATTGTGAATAGGAGGAATTGAAGTCCAAATTGCAGAACAGATCAAAAAACAGTAGAAAACAGAACTTGAGAATAAAAATACTAACTGAAATGAGGCTTGTTTGAAAAAAAGAATTTTAAAATTTAATCTTGCTATTCTTCTACTCAGCATTTTATTTGGAATGTTTATTTTTCAGGTAGAGCAATATTCAAGAGATAAAGTGACAGACTTTTTTAGATATACGGATAGTTATTCTCCTGTAAAAAAAACTAAAAAAATAACAAATAAAAAAGAGAATGACAGCGCGATTGATATTATAGAAAACATTTCAAAACAGGAGGGATTATTTACACTCTATAAAGTTGTAGACCAAGGGTACTTTATTGAAGAAGGCATTAATTTTAAGTTTCTACCGAAAGAAGAGATAACTTTGTATACGCCTAATACGCATCAAAAGAGCGCGTACACTCCTCCATTGAGTAAATCAGTCTTAACTATAGACAGTGTAGATAATTTAAAAAATAAAAATGAATTTGAGTGGCAAGTTTTTATAAAAACAGAGGATAAAAACAAATATAAAGATACGGTAGAACAGATTAAAAATGCTTATAACAAAGCTTTTGATGAGAACTATACTTACAAAGATTTTGCAGATTTTGAAAAAAGTGAAAGTTATGAATTATCATCGGGTAGGGATATTTACAATATTTCAAGTTATTTAAAGATTGGCATAGCCTTTTTTACGGTGATGTTGAGTTTTTGGATTTTTTCGGTTCATAAAAAAATTCATATTTTACGACAAAATGGCTATTCTATCGTAGCGAGTATAAATAACTTCATCGGCAAGGGGTATGCAACTTGTATTTTGGCAACGATTGCTTTACTTACGTATTTATTAGGGACCATTTCACGCAGCTATTGTGTCAATTTTATGATCAATATTGGATTACTCCTCTCCTTGAGTTATGTTTGGTTGATGATGATGGTTTATGTTGTGGAGAGGTTAAATCGGAGAAAAAAAGAGAGTAAAAATAAAGCAGAAAAGTTATTTATCCATTTATTACCCACAGCAATAAAACTTATTTTTCTGATGATGTTAGTCGTAACTCACCTAGATTTAGCAAGGATTATGTATGAAGCATCTAATATCACGTGGAATAGTGAGGTGCCTAAAAAAATAAGTGAAGATAACTATCATGTTTTTTACCCCGTTGTTGTGGGAAAAAATCAACTTGAATTTGACCATGACAAGGATTTTAGAGCAGAAGAAGAGGAGGAAATTTATCGCTATTTAAACCAAAACGGGAGCCTGCTCGTAAATATAGAACATTATAATACAAAAGAGAACGAAGTATTTGGGCGAACGATACAACTCAACCCTAACTATTTAAAAAAATTCGAGATTTTCGATGAAAATAACCAGAGAGTTTTTATAGAAGAAAGTGAAGAAAAAAGGATATTACTCATTCCCGAAAGATTCAAGGGGAGTGAAGACTTAACGAAGATAGAAAAATACTATTTTAAAGAATTGCTCCAATTTGAGGAAAAGTTAACTGAGATTATCTATATCAAAGATAAACAACCTGTCTATAGTTTTGTTCCCAATAAGCTATGGATTGATGACTATCCTATTTTAGATATTTTAACACTCAAAAACAGCGACAGTTGGGAAAGGAATATTTTTAATGGTGATAGGTATCCACCAATCAAAATAAAAACAGCTGGGCAGTCAAGTGAAAAACTTAACGATCTTTTAGAGAAAAACAAGCTAAAGGATAATTTACCTTCTTTTGTTCCCTATGAAAAAGCAGATATCACGCTAATAAAAAGACTGTCCGTTTCATTAGGTTATTTATTAACCAGCTCCTTATTGACTGTTTTTGTCTTTTCCATTGTTTGTTTACTTACCACTGCCTATTTCTTCCAGTATAATAAGAAAAAATTTTATTTATTAAGGCTAAACGGTTATTCATTTTTTGAAACTTATGCATCAGTCTTTTTATTGTTGATAGTTGAATTAATGATCGGTTTATCTATAGCTATACTCTTGTCTGAAGTCAGCAAAGAATTTGTTATTAATATCTTTCTGGCCATGGTACTCAATGTCATTATAGTCAGTATGACTTTGTTTAGAGTTGAAAAAAGAAAGTCTAATTAAATCTTTAAAGGGGAAAGTGATGAATAAAAACGAAATAGTCTCTCTATCTAATATCCAAAAAAAAATACAGGATAAACCCATTTTTTCAATCCATGCGTTTACTGTAAGTAAGGGTGATTTTGTTACGATCAAAGGTGTGAGCGGCTCTGGAAAGTCGACGCTGTTAAACATACTGGGGATGAACGATACGGTAAGTTCAGGAGAATATTTATTTGAGGGTGTTGAAACGGCAGAGCTGAAAGCAAAAGAAAAGCTAAAAATAAAGAGAAATAAAATATCTTTTTTATTTCAAGATTTCGGCCTGGTTGAAGAAGAAACAATTAATTATAATTTAGAAATAGGCTTAAAATATAGCAAATTAAGTAGGAAAGAGAAAGTAAAACAAAAAAAGGAGGCACTGAATGCGGTCAATTTAAATAAAAAACTATCGACAACCATTAGCAGTTTATCTGGAGGTGAAAAACAGCGCGTTGCGCTTGCGCGAATTATTTTAAAACCCTCCATACTTATTTTAGCAGATGAACCCACAGGTTCTTTAGACTCACTCAACAGAGATATCGTTACGGATATTTTATTTCAACAATCAATAGATGGGAAAGCAGTAATCATTGTCACCCATGATGAGGAACTTGCAAAGAAAGGAAATAAAAGCATAGAGCTTTAAATTTCCACTGCCCTTTTTTAAAATTAGCCTTACACAAGATCACGAACAATCCAACACTGTAAAATTATCGAAGACCTAGCAACATTGTATATAAAAAATTTTGGGGAGGTAAAGATGAAAAAAACGATATATTTAGCAACATTAGTCCTTTCTTTTGGACTGTTTGGAAGTTTTCTCGGTGGTTCAGTTGCTTTTGCGGACAAACAAGAACCCTATGGGGATATCACACATACATCAGATTCTGAGGGATATATCCATTTTGACCCTGAAGGTAATATTGTAGAAAGTAACTTAGATTCTAACACCAATAAAAAAGCAAGACCAGCTATTAATCATGCTTCAGGAAGATGGGTATATTTCTCTGAACTTTATGATTGGGGAAGAATGAAAAGAGGACATTCTAACCATTACAGCTCTAGATATCAAAGACATGGTGCTAAAGCTAAAGTAGGTACGAGAATCCAAGTAGCAAATGCTGGATTTAAACAATGGGCACTTGCAACTACTTATGGAAGAACTTTTGATACTTTTTCTTGTTGGTATAATCCGACAAACTGGTATTAATTTTTAGGGGTATTGTTCATGATCTTGTGTAAGGTTGGTTTGAAAAAATAGCAGTGGATAAAAAGCTCTTGTCTTCGGACAGCCTTTTAGTTGCGCTTGGTGAGAAGTTTTTTTAGATGAATTTTTACTCTTTAATTCATCTAAAAATTTACATTTACTTAACAAGCTCGTGAAGTCCCATAAATGGTTTGGTGTGTAGAAGTACTTAACGTATAATAGTGCATAACACTAAAAAATTAGTGAATATATTACTTAAGGAAGATCTTATATGGAAAAAGACTTGAAAAATGATATCGGTTTTTTCGGAGCCTTATCTATTGTTGTAGGAACGGTTATTGGAGCTGGAGTATTCTTCAAAATTGCTGCAATGGTCGCAGTAACCCAATCCGCTTCACTAACCTTGCTTGCTTGGGCAGTAGGGGGGATTTTAACGATTTGTGCGGGACTCAGCGTTGCTGAACTAGCTGCTGCCATTCCGGAAACAGGTGGTGCTGTAAAATATTTAGAGCGCAGTTATGGAAAATTAGTGGGCTTTCTTTTTGGCTGGGTACAAGTATTAATTTATAATCCTGGAAATATGGCAGCCCTAGGAATAATCTTTGCCACACAAGTCCTGAATTTGCTTGGCCTGCCTCAAGGCTTATTATTACCTATCGCTATTGCCTCTATTTTAACTATCATGTCTATTAATCTACTGGGCTCACGTTTTACTTCACGTTTTCAGCAAGTCACTTCGATTTTGAAATTAATCCCAATTTTTTTGATTATTATTTTTGGTTTATCAACCCATTCGCAAGTGGATGTGCAGTTGTTTCCGATTCAGGCGGGACAAAATATCGGCTTCTTTGCCGGACTCGGTGGCGCCTTAGTCGCGAGTTTGTTTGCCTTTGATGGCTGGATGAATGTAGGGAATATCGCCGGTGAGATGAAAAATCCGCAAAAACATCTGTCGAAAGTTATCACCATTGGTTTATTGGTTATTTCATTTATTTATATTGCGATTAGCTTAGGGTTTTTGAAAGTTCTGCCTCTGGAGCAGATTGCAGGAAATGCGAATACCGCTTCAGATGCTGCACAAAAATTATTTGGTGTAAATGGTGGTAAGTTAGTGACGATTGGAATTTTAGTTTCTGTTTATGGCACGCTCAATGGCTACACAATGACAGCAATTCGTGTACCCTATGCTCTAGCTTTGGAAAACTCACTTCCTTTCTCGAAACACTTAAGTAAACTCAATAAAAATGCTATTCCCTTTGTTTCAACAGCCTTGGTGGGGAGTTTGGCTTGTATCTTTATGGCAGCAGGATCCTTTGATATTCTGACAAATCTTGTTATCTTTGTGATGTGGCTTTTCTCCTTCTTGTTAATTCTTGCAGTATTTATCCTCCGCAAAAAGGAGCCAAATTTGCACCGCCCATACAAAGTGGTTCTTTACCCCGTCCTTCCTATCGTTGGAATGTTGGGTGCCTTGTTTATCATGTGGACGACTATTACACAGCAGCCTGTCCTTGCGATGATTGGGATAGCGATCACACTTGCGGGTATTCCTGTATTTTATTATCAAACGAAAATGAAGCGAAGTAGCAATAGTGTTGCAGCAGTTGTTAAAGTGAAAACTAAATAAGAAGATTACGGTAAGTGATGCACTTATCATGTTGACAGTTTTTAATAATTTTGCTAAAATAGTAAAGTTGAATATAGCAGTCAGCTAGAAAACTCGTCAACATTTCACTTGTTACGAAGTAACCGAAGCTGTAAGGCGAAAGTGAAATGCACGAATTCGAGGCTGTCAATATTCTTCAAAAAAATTTGAAGGAGACATTTACATGTCACGTTATACTGGTCCATCATGGAAACAATCACGCCGTCTCGGCATCTCACTTACAGGTTCTGGTAAAGAACTTGCACGTCGTAACTACGTACCTGGTCAACACGGCCCTAACAACCGTTCAAAACTTTCTGAATACGGTTTGCAATTGGCTGAAAAACAAAAACTCCGTTTCACTTACGGTGTTTCTGAACGTCAATTCCGTAACTTGTTTGTAGCAGCTACACGTGTTAAAGAAGGAACTCTTGGTTTCAACTTCATGACTTTGCTTGAACAACGTTTGGATAACGTTGTATTCCGTCTTGGTCTTGCAACTACTCGTCGTCAAGCACGTCAATTCGTAAACCACGGTCACATCCTCGTTGACGGCAAACGCGTTGATATCCCATCATACCGCGTAGCACCTGGTCAAGTTATCTCAGTTCGTGAAAAATCTATGAAAGTTCCTGCAATCCTTGAAGCTGTTGAAGCAACTAAAGGACGTCCAAACTTCGTATCATTCGATGCTGATAAACTTGAAGGTTCACTCGTTCGTCTTCCAGAACGTGATGAAATCAACACAGAAATCAACGAAGCACTTATCGTCGAATTCTACAACAAAATGATGTAATCTCGTTTCACACGAGTTATAACTCTAAGCCATGTTTGGCTTAGAGTTTTTTTTACAAAACGCTCAAAAATGTTAAACTCAAAATAAAAAAATCTGCAGTAACGCAGACTTTTTATTACCGAATCTCCATAATATCCTCAAGCCCCAAGCGGAAACTTGGGTTGCCTGTTTCCTCAGAAGTTCCAAAAGGAATGATGAGTTCTGGGCGATATTTTTTATCGACCTTGAGAATCTCATTAATTTTTTCTGTGCGTTTATAGCCAAGGACAACATTTGCTTTATAACCTTTATCATATATAGCATAGAGCAAGTTCATTGTGACCAGACCAGTTGTAATGGACATATAGGTATTGAGGTATTCAGCATCAAAACCATTGACATAAGCTTGATAGCGTTGAGTAAAACGTTCCATGTCCAGACTTGACAGTTCTTTACTTCCGCGCTCGCTAATAAGTCTAAGACGCTCAGCATATTGGCTGTCCGCAAAAATCATCAACAATCCACCCGCCGTTTCAATCTGTTCGTGGTTTGAAGGATTTACTTCTTTTAAAAGTGCAGCTTTGGCTTCAGCTGAATCAATAACGACAAAGTGCCAACTTTGAATGTTGATACCTGAAGGGGCTAGACGGGCAGTTTTAATAATATCTTTTATTTCTTCAAGGGGGACTTTCTTGCTGTCAAACTTTTTGACGGCATGGCGTGATTGGGCTAATTCTAAATATTCCATTTCTTCCACTTTCTAATTTTTTACTAGAGCTATTTTAGCAAATATACATCGAAATCACATGAATTGAAAATGGGGATAATATGGTAAAATGGAAGAATGGAAAATACGCAAAAAATAGCTGAATTACTAAATATTAAAAGTTCACAAGTTCAAAAAGTGCTTGAACTGACAGTAGAAGGTAACACAGTACCTTTTATTGCCCGTTATCGAAAAGAAGTTACAGGCAGCTTAGATGAAGTTGAAATCAAAAAAATTATTGATGAAAACGACAGCCTGACAAAACTTTTGGATCGCAAAACAGCGGTTCTGTCAAAGATTGAGGAACAAGGCAAATTAACGGATCAGCTTAGAGCTCAAATAAAAGCAGCTGAGAAGTTATCTGAAGTTGAAGATCTTTATCTCCCGTATAAAGGAAAACGTCGCACAAAAGCTACAGTGGCGAAAGAAAACGGTCTTTTCCCGCTTGCACAACTCATTGTCAAAAACACAGCAAATCTTGAAGAAGAAGCAGAAAAATATACGAGTGAACCTTTTGCTACGGCAGCACAGGCGCTTCAAGGTGCCATGGATATCCTAGCAGAAGCTATCTCTGAGGATGCTAAATTGCGGAGCTGGTTGTTGAGTGAAGTGAAACAAAACAGCCTCTTAGAAAGCCGTCTGAAAGAGCAAAGCCTCGATGAGAAAAAAGTCTTCCAAATTTATTATGAATTTGCGGAGAAAGTGTCTGAACTTCCTAATCATCGTGTACTCGCCTTGAATCGTGGAGAAAAGATGGGCGTTCTTTCTGTAAAGTTTGAACATAATGAAGATAAAATTTTACGCTTTTTTGAAAATCGTTTTGCTGCACGAAACAACAAATACATGAGTTTGGCCATTAAAGAAGCAGTGAAGAAAAAGTTGCTTCCAGCAATGGAACGTGCAGTACGGGGAGAATTAACGGAAAAAGCTGAAGATGCAGCCATTGAAGTATTTGGTGAAAACTTGAAAAACTTGCTCTTGGTGGCACCGCTTAAAGGGCGTACGGTGATGGGCTTTGACCCCGCTTATCGTACAGGAGCAAAGCTTGCCATTGTGGACGCGACAGGTAAACTCTTGACGACGACAGTTATTTACCCTGTAAAACCTGCCAATGCGAGTCAAATTGCCCAAGCTAAAAAGGATTTAGCAGCGCTGATTTCTAAATATAAGGTCGATATGATAGCTATTGGTAATGGTACAGCCAGTCGTGAATCGGAAGCATTTGTGGCTGAGGTCTTAAAAGAAAACAGTCTTACTGATGTCTTTTATGTCATCGTCAGTGAATCTGGGGCTTCTGTTTATTCGGCTTCAGAGTTGGCGCGTGAAGAGTTTCCGGACCTGACGGTGGAGAAACGTTCGGCTATTTCCATTGCAAGAAGGCTGCAAGATCCTTTGGCTGAGTTAGTGAAAATAGAACCGAAAGCTATTGGTGTAGGCCAATATCAACATGATGTTGCAGAGAAGAAACTTACCGAAAACTTGGACTTTGTTGTTGAAACGGTCGTCAACCAAGTTGGTGTCAATGTAAATACAGCAAGTCCAGCGCTTCTTTCACACGTTGCTGGTTTTAACAAAACTTTAGCCAATAATGTCGTGAAGTTTCGTGAGGAAAATGGAGCACTCGCGAGCCGTGCACAATTGAAAAAAGTTCCTCGTTTAGGGGCGAAAGCTTTTGAGCAGGCAGCAGGCTTCCTTCGTATCCCTGATGCAAAGAATTTTCTTGACAATACTGGAGTTCATCCAGAGTCGTATAAAGTGGTTGAAAAATTACTCAAAACGCTTGATATAGCTGATCTTGATGCGCATTCAGCAACAATTTTGAAAAAAGTAAATATTGCCGAAATGTCAGAGAAACTTGGGGTTGGGCGCGAAACATTGACAGATATTATTGCTGATTTAACAAAACCAGGGCGTGATTTACGTGATAATTTTGATGCACCCATCTTACGTCAAGATGTTCTTTCTGCGGGCGATTTGCGTGTGGGTCAAAAACTTGAGGGCGCAGTGCGTAATGTTGTCGATTTTGGAGCTTTTGTGGATATTGGTATAAAAAATGACGGATTAATTCACGTTTCTGACTTGAGCAAAAACTTTGTGAAAAATCCTCATGAAGTTGTCGCTGTAGGACAAATCGTAACCGTTTGGGTAAAATCAATTGACCAAGAGCGCGGTAAGATTAATTTAACTTTGGTTGAACCCCGTGAACAATGAGGAATTGACGGACCATGTGCGCCGACTTTCTGTAGAGAAATTTGCGCGTCCTTTTCTGCACACTGCGCAGTGGAATAGTCGGTTACGCAGTACGGGCGGTCGCTTCTTTCCTAAGGATATGCATTTGGATTTTAACCCTAAAATGGCAAATCGAGCAGAGTTTGATGGTATTATTCTCCATGAGTTGGTTCATTATCATCTCTATGCCCAGCAAAGAGGTTATAAGCATAAGGACAGGGAGTTTAAGGTCTTACTTGCTCAAGTGGGAGGTCTGCGTTATGCTCCATCCCTAAGAGAAGCTAAGCATACTTATGTGTGTCAAAGCTGTCAACAAATTTATCAACGCCAACGTAAAATTGATATAAGAAAATATACCTGTGGCAAATGCCATGGAAAACTAAAAGAACAAGGATGATTTCTTGTTCTTTTTTTTCGTATTAGTTAGTGAAGCTTTTATCAATATTTGCTAAGGAGGTAGTAATGAAAAGGAAAAAAAGATTGGCGCTATTTATGATCTTAAGCATTACCCAATTATTTATTGCTGTGTTTATAGTTGTAAAAAGGGAGGATTTTATTTACCTCTTTCCCACAAAAGAGCCACAAACTTTAAGAGAGTTAGCCTATGATAGAGATAAACGTTTGGGCTATACCGTTCATGTCAAAGAAGACGGAAAGCTAGTACCTTATCTGGTTCTCACGAAAAATTATATTGGGCAAGGCCATGTTTCGTTATTAAGAAAATATCTTGTGGATCCGCCTATGGCTTTTCAAGTGGGGTGGAAAAGATTTTATTACGGACATAGTATACCTGATTCCTTTATGAATAAGGACTTTATCCAGCGTTTTTCTAAGGGCATACAAGAAGATATACCTTATACAGAAATTAAGATAAGGGCGTTGAAACCTAGTTTTGAAAAAAAGGCATATGGATAAGATAGAACGGAAATTTTTCTTGCTTTCAGATATTGATGTAGGAAATTATAAGCAAAAAATTCCTTTGGAAGATGAAGGAAATCTACTGTATTTCAAGAGGAAGGAGGGAGGAAATACTACTCGACTAGCTTTTTTAGAAGGTGGTTCTACTGCTTATGCTTGGTGGCTCCGTACGGCTTTTGCGACAGCTTCTGCAGTAGCAAAAACAATTGAAGATGGGATGTTTTCAGGAAATGGCGTAGTCTACCCCGCCCATATCCGCCCAGCCTTTACACTGCCACCAGAAACAGAGGTAGAAGAAAAAGAAATCAATGGCCGTAAGAAATATGTACTTAAAATAGATAAATAAAGCGGCGGAGACAAAATTAACAGTTAACGCCTTTCAATTAAATGGCAAAAAAATCACTCAAGGATGATATGCAAGAATATTCTGTACCGCAATATATTCTTAATGAAAAAATTTGCATGTCGTAAGAAAAAAGCGTAAAATAGAAAAAATATATTTTTATGGGGGCTCTAATCTAATGCTTAATTCAGAAACCATTGCTTTAATGCCGAAAGTTGAACTTCATTGTCATCTTGATGGTTCACTCAGTTTGTCTTGTATTAAGCAGTTGGCTAATAACATGGGGCACGATTTAAATATGAGTGATGATGAAATACTGAAACGTGCACAAGCGCCCGAAACGACTCAAAGTCTTTTAGAGTATCTGGAGCGCTTTGACTTTGTCTTGCCTTTACTTCAAAGCTATGTGAATCTTGAGATGGCGGCTTATGATGTGGTTCGTCAAGCTGCCGAGGATAATGTCAAATATATTGAAATTCGCTTTGCTCCGGGTCAACATTTAGAAAAAAATCTAGAACTTGAAGAAGCCGTAGAAGCTGTAATTGCTGGTGTTTCTCGTGCGGAAGAAGATTTTGACATTATTGCCAATGTTCTTATTTGTGGTTTACGTCAGTTACCGGTTGAACGTTTAGAAAAATTGGTGCCGCTTTTTGATGAAATCGATGATGAACATTTGGTTGGCTTTGATATGGCAGGTGATGAGGTGAACTATCCGCAGGTAAAATTTAAAAACTTGCTGGATAAGGTGACATGCTGTGGTGTACAAGTCACGCTGCATGCAGGCGAGTGTCCAGGGTGCGAACAAAACATCATTGATTCTGTCGAGATGGGAGCAACACGTTTGGGCCATGGCATCATGACGAAAGAGCTTCCGGACTATCAACATGTTTTGTTGGAGTTGGGGATCGTTTTGGAAATGGCACCAACCAGTAATTTTCAAACCAAAGCTATCCGTCATCTTGAAGAATATCCTTTTTTGGAATTGTATAAGAAAGGTCTTCATGTAACTGTAAATACTGACAATCGCACAGTGAGCAATACCAATTTGCAGAAGGAGTATGAGAAAATTGCAGAATGGTATGATTTTCAAGTGAGTGATTTTGAGAGAATCAATCATTATGCTATTGATGGGGCTTTTATTAGTGAAGAGGAAAAAGAGGCCCTGCATCAGCTGTTTTCCGATGAATATGCACAGATAAAAAAAACTGAGTGAACTCAGTTTTTTTTTAATGAAGCAGAAGGATGAAAGTAAAGAAGAGCAGAAAGCCACCAAAAAAGAAGCTCGTCACATCTTGTCTTCTTTCGTTTTTCTGAAAGGCATGATAAAGCAAGAGGCCCATCAAACCACCAGAAGTATTTGTGATGACGTCGGTTATATCGGTGGCTCCGATTCCGAAAATAAATTGAAGGATTTCGACAAATAGACTGATAAGGAAGATTATTCCCCATTTTCCGAGGAAGCTCCGTTCTGAAAAGCGTCCCATAAAAAAGCCAAAAGGAATGAAAATAAGGATGTTAAAAAGGATTTCTAAACGTCCACCAGAAGCATCAAATGGTGAAACGTTTAGACTACGGGAAGGGAAAAAATGCGCTGTATTTATCGTATGTGTGATGTCAAATTTAAAAAGAATCCCCCAAAATAGAAACAGAAGATAATAAGCAAAGATAATTTTGGAGAATTTATACATGAAAGCCCTCAGCTATTTAAACGTTTTTTACCCTTAATTATAGTAAGATAACTGAAAATAAGCTTAATACGCTTAAAATAACAAAACCAAAAACCACATCTTAAGATGTGGTTTTGTATTATTTTTCATCAGGTGTCATAATCATCGGAACGATGAGTGGACGACGTTCAGTTTGTTTATAAAGGAACGGAGCCAACGCTTCACGCATGGCGCGTGCTACGACAGCTTCGTTAACATTTTCTGTGTTGAGCATGGCTTCACGGATAGCATTGAAAAGTACACGCTGACCATTACGGATCAAATCACCAGACTCACGCATGTAAATAAAGCCACGGCTTAACATATCAGGACCTGCAAGCACTGTTTTATTTTTGAAATCTACGGTAGCAACAGCAAGTACAATACCATCTTCAGCAAGCTCATGACGGTCATGAAGCACCGCATTACCAACATCACCAATACCTGAGCCATCAACATAAGTGTCAGCAGCAGGGAAATGATCAGCATAGCGTGCTGACTCAGCAGTCAAAGCCAGAACATCACCATTTTCGAAAATGAAACAATTTTCTTTGGGAACACCAGTGTCTTGAGCGAGTCCAGCATGAATTTTTAACATGCGGTACTCACCGTGAACAGGCATGAAGTATTTTGGTTTAATCAAACGGAGCATTAATTTTTGCTCCTGTTGTCCACCGTGACCGGAAGTGTGAATGTTGTTCATCTTACCATAAACCACGGTTGCACCAGCTTCGGTGATTGTATTAGCCAATTGGTTTACACCATGTGTGTTACCTGGAATCGCGTTAGATGAGAAGACAACGGTGTCTCCCATTTGTAATGTGATATGACGGTGCATACCATTAGCGATTCGGCTTAGAGCAGCCATTGGTTCACCTTGAGAACCTGTACACATGATGAGCAGTTCACTTGAATTGTATTGGTTCACCTCGTTGGGTTCAATAAAAGTTCCTTTAGGGGCTTTTATGTATCCAAGCTCAAGACCGTTAACAATGGCTTTTTCCATAGAACGTCCAAAGACAACAATCTTACGTCCAGTTTTTACAGCACCATCAACGGCTTGTTGTAAACGGAAGATATTTGAAGCGAAAGAAGCGAAAATAATACGTCCTTCAATGCGCTCAAAAATCTTCATGATGTTTTGACCAACAACTTTTTCAGAGTGAGAAAAAATTGGAATTTCGGCATTGGTTGAGTCTGAGAGAAGAAGCAAAACGCCTTCTTCCCCGAGAGCAGCCATACGATGCAAATCAGCGGGCTCACCAACAGGTGTAAAGTCAAACTTAAAGTCACCTGTGGCTACAACTTTACCTTGGGGTGTTTCGACAACAATACCCAAAGGTTCTGGAATGGAGTGCGTTGTGCGGAAGAAGTTAACACTTAAATTGTTAAACTTAATTTCGCTATCCGCATGAATTTCAAAGAGTTTTGCATCACGCAAAAGCCCATGTTCTTCTAATTTTCCACGAATTAAAGCTAGAGATAACGGACCTGCATAAATAGGGATATTTGCTTGCTTAAGCAAGAAGGGAATACCACCGATGTGGTCCTCGTGTCCGTGTGTAATGAAGAGCCCTTTGATACGGTCGATATTTTCGACAATATAACTATAGTCAGGGATAACATAATCGACACCCAAAAGATCATCTTCTGGGAATTTTATACCGGCATCGATGATGATAATTTCATCTTGATATTCGACACCATATGTGTTTTTACCGATTTCGCCCAGTCCGCCAATAGCGTAAACTGCGACTTCGTCGGAGTTAATTTTTAATGGTTTAATCATTGTTTTCTTTCTATACATATTTGTATGACAAAATCACTTTAGAGTGGTGACTTTCGTCCTTTTCTAAAGTGTTTTGCAGTAAATCTTTTGATGATGCGGGTGGCAAGCATCTTTTTTTAATTAAAAGCTTGTAATTTCAAGGCCACCGTTTTCTTTTTCATATTCAACAGCTTCGTCTGAAAGTGAATCGATGAATTCAACGTGATAGTCTGTGTTTGCAGCCAAAAGTTCGCGCGCTAAGATGACACCTTCACGTGTATCTGTAACATCAAGGTCAAGGTAGAGAACCTTAGTTGTTTCACGACGTGGTGAACGTGTTTTATCTTCTTGGTAAAATGCTTTGAAAATCATATTATATTTGAGCGAATAAAAATTCGCTTTCCTTTCTTTTGTTTCCGAGTGTTTCAGTTTTACAGTTACTTTCATTTTAGCATAAAATGGAGATAATGAAAAGCAAAGGTTTATAGAGCCAAAGCATTTGGAACAAGAAGAGCTTTTTCAAAGAAGGAAAAGCCAGACAAAAGTGACAAAGAAAAAGTTGAGTGAAAATAAATAGGAAGACTTTTGTCGGAGCTAAAGAAAAATGCAAAATCGGAAAGCGAAAAATTTCAAGAAATATAAAAAATGGTATAATAGATGCTATCGTATACTTCTAGATGTTTAAAAAGAGCTACACACTTTGTTCTGACTTGCATATTCGATAGTGTGAAAAGTAATGACTGAGTTGCGGGTATTAGGTATAACAAAATAAGAAGAATGGAGAATAGGATCTCGTGAAAATTTTAGCTTTTGACAGTTCGAGTAAGGCCTTGTCTGTGGCACTTGTCGATAATGATGTTTTGTTGGGAGAGATTACTCTAAATTTAAAGAAAAATCATAGCACCACTCTGATGACATCTGTTGACTTTTTGATGCACCAATCTGCAGTAGAAGCGAGTGAACTTGACCGCATTGTTGTAGCTCAGGGTCCAGGATCTTATACAGGATTGCGTTTGGCAGCAACTGTTGGAAAGACACTTGCCTACAGTTTAAATAAGGATATCGTTGGTGTTTCGAGTCTTTTCGCTATTGCAAGAAGATTGAGAACGGACAGAGCGATTGTTCCTGTGATGGATGCACGTCGTGGCAATGCTTATGCTGCGCTTTATCAAGGGGATAAAGAAGTTGTCCCAGGACAGCATTGTGTCTTTCGTGAATTCTTAGCCAACTTAGATAAGAACCTTCCGATTGTATTTACAGGGGAAACAGAAAACTTTGTGGCTGACATTGAAGCTGCAGGGTTTACAAATTTTGAAATTATTGAAGACAGCTTAGACAAATTACCTTCAGCTTATCAAATCGCCCTATTTGGTAAAAATCTAGAACCGGTAGCGGTTCACGGCTTTGCTCCAAATTATTTGAAAAAAGTTGAAGCAGAAGAGAAATGGTTGGAGACACATGAAGAATCTGAAAACGCTACTGGCGAATATGTTCAAAGGATTTGAGCCACGTCGTTATCTTAATATGGATGAAGTGGACTTAAAATCAAATATTGATGGTGTAGATTATCGCTTGGCAGAGCGTAAAGATATTGTAGACATGCTTGCGATTGAGCGTGATGTTTATGATGGCGAAGTGCCGTGGACTTTTTCACATTTTGAACATGAGATAGTTCAGGATGAGAATGCCTTCTTTGTTTCAGCAGTCGTTGACAGTAAACTTATTGGTTTCATTGGGATTCGCCTTACGGAACGGGGGAAAGTCGTGCATATCACGAATCTTGCGGTTGCTGTAGCCTATCAAGGTAAGGGGGTTGGGAGTAATCTCGTCAACCAAATGATTCGTCTGATGACACTTCTTGGTAAGCAGCAGATGACGCTTGAAGTACGGCGTGACAATACAAAAGCTCAAGGTCTTTACCGTCGCTTAGGTTTTTCAACAGGAAAGCTGATTGCTCACTATTATGAGGACGGTGGCGATGCTGTGTGGATGTCAAGACAGTTGAGAACCGAACATGAAAATTGAACGTTTTGATTCTGCGAAGTTTGAGACGCAGGATATAGCTTGTAAACTGAAAGAAATTTTAGACCTTTGCTATGGAGAATCTCCTTGGTCGGAAGCTTATCTCCTTAGCAATCTGAAAAGGGATATCTATTTTCTAGCTGAAGTAGACGATGAGCTTGTTGGTTTCTTAGCCGTTCAAGTGGTCATGGAAGAGATGGAAATTACCAACCTTGCAGTGAAGCCAGAATTTCAAAGCAACAAAATAGCCAGCAGCTTAATGGATCAAGTGGCTAATTTTGCGGGGACCCTGTTTTTAGAAGTACGGGAATCCAATAAACCAGCACAAAATCTCTATAAAAAATATAATTTCGAGGCTTTTTATACTCGAAAAAACTACTATTCGCACCCGACAGAAGATGCGATTCTAATGAGGAAGATACAATAAAATGAATGATAAATATATATTAGCTTTCGAAACCTCTTGTGATGAGACATCTGTCGCTGTTTTGAAAAATGGCACAGAACTTCTCTCTAATGTTATCGCAAGTCAGGTAAACAGCCATAAACGTTTTGGTGGAGTAGTCCCTGAGGTGGCGAGTCGGCATCACGTGGAACAAATTACCGCCTGTATTGATGAGGCTTTAGAGCAAGCTGGAATTACTGCAAAAGAACTCTCAGCTGTAGCCGTAACAGAAGGTCCAGGTCTTGTTGGGGCTTTACTTGTGGGCATTATGGCAGCGAAAACCTTTGCTTGGGCCAACAACCTTCCATTAATACCTGTCAATCATATGGCTGGACATCTTATGGCTGCGGCTTTAGTAGATACTATTGAATACCCAGCTATGGCTCTTTTAGTCAGTGGGGGCCATACAGAATTGGTTTATGTGGAATCTGAGGGGAACTACAAAAAAATTGGTGAAACACGGGACGATGCGGCAGGGGAAGCCTACGATAAAGTCGGCCGTGTCATGGGGCTAACTTATCCTTCAGGTAAAGAGATTGATGAGTTGGCACATAAAGGAGAAGATACTTATGCTTTTCCACGTGCAATGATGACTGCAGCAGATGGTTTGGAAATGTCTTTTAGTGGTTTGAAATCGGCATTTATCAATCTCGTTCATAATGCAAAACAACAAGGGCAAGATTTAGTGGCTACGGATTTAGAAAACTTAGCTGCCAGCTTTCAAGCAGCAGTTGTTGATGTCTTGATTGCTAAAACAAAACGTGCACTTGAACAATACCCGGCTAAAACTTTAATCGTTGGTGGGGGTGTATCCGCCAATCAAGGTTTACGTGAGCGACTTGCCACCGATATGAAGGATATTAAAGTCATATTGCCTCCTCTTCGCCTCTGTGGTGATAATGCTGGAATGATAGCAGCAGCAGCCACTATCGAGATGGACAAAGAAAATTTTGCGGATTTATCACTTAATGCACGGCCGAGCCTTGTTTTTGGTGATATTTGAGACTAAAAAAACTCAGAGTATTTCTGAGCTTTTTTTTATTTTTTAACGACTGGTAACCAAATTTCACCATAATAACTGCCATCAGGACGCTCTTGGCGATAAGCAAGATGAGGGCCACCGAGATAGGTATAGTCCATAACTTTGGGGAGAATCTTGCGAAAAGCTTGATGTGACAAGTGTTCAAAAATTTTTCCTTTAGCTGCTGTATCAGAAATTACAATATAATTACTTTCCGGAAATTTAAGTAAACGACAATCGTCCTTCAGCTCTTTTCGACTTTCCACCGCAAAATAATTCCAAGGTTTTCCGAGGTAATCCTTATGAACAGACCACTCACGCTCATTTTTAGCTCTTTTCTTGAGCTTTGCTAAGCGACCATCCTTTTGCAAACTTGACTCAAAGATTTCTCTTTCGAGTGCCAAAGAGCGGTAGTCTTGCAGTGAGGCTTGAATGGGAAAACCGTAAGCCGCTAAGATGAACGGGCTTTTATGCTCTAGAGTATAATCAATCATCATCGCTCCTTAGTTTACAACGGTTAGTTCATGGATGGAACGCCCTTCGTCATCAAACATTTCCAACCAACTGTTTGTTCCTGCAAAGTAGAGGAAATGGCCGAGTTCATTGACGGAACGCAGAATAATGTCTTCAGTAGTGGTCCAAGTTTCAGGATCAAATTTTTCTTTATTTTCTTCCCTAAGGTTTAACGTAAATTTTGCAGTGAAGCCAAGAGTACCATCGGCCCTTTTAGGTGCGGCATCATTAGGGAGCATTTTTGCACCTGCAAGCAGACGCATTTCGGTAGATTTTTGCCAAATGACTGTGCCTGATGTTCCTTCATGCTTAATATGAAATGGAATATCTGAAATAGCCTTTTTCCAGCGGTGTTGCGCTTTAGCTGAAAAAGCTTTCTTCTTTGCGAGTTTAAAGCCGAATGCTTCAAGGCTAGGTAAAAATTCATCGGCAGCTTTACTACAGATATTGTAGATATTTGAGGGCAATTTAACTCTTTCAGGAACTACGGCTAGCTTCATAGAAGCTTCTTGAGCTTTTTCAAGGAGAAAAGCTTCAAGATAAGGAGTGTCTATTTCGTAAGCCTTAGGATCAAGGACAATAACTTTATCAAATTCCAACTTAGGGATTAATGTTTTATCGGCAGCAATCATAATAATTTGGCTTTTTTTCGTGAGGAAAAATATTTCACCCTTTTTGAGAGCAAAGCGACTATTATTGCTCTCAAAGATACGTACCGTGGCACCAGAGGAAAGTTCGAGAAGGAGTTTCCCTTTTTCATCAATCGTTACTGAAAACTTTGTTTTTTTCATAACTTTATTTTAACAGAAAAGTCTGTTTTTTCATCTTTTTTTGAACATCCTTTATTTTATTAAAGCGTTTCTACTTATTTAATAAACTTTTTTACTGCAAATTAAAGATAGACCATTTAATAATTTACGTAAGCACCTTTAAAAATTAAATGCAGGAAAGCAAAGCTTTTCTCGAAATTTTCTAAACAATTTGCTATAATTAAGTAAACTAACAAAAAGGAAGCGAACAACATTATGGCAGTAAAACGTTTAATTGAAACATTTGTACCAGAAAATTATAAAATTTTCCTTGACATTGACCGCAAATCAAAGACCTTCAAAGGTCAGGTGGCGATCAAAGGTGAAGCTAAAGCTGAGACTATTTATTTCCACCAAAAAGATTTGAACATTACTAAAGTTTCTGCTTTTAGTGTTGAAGCAGACTTTACTGTGGATAATGCCAACGAAGAACTTACAGTTAAAGTGGGCCAAAAAGGTCAAGTGACCGTTTCATTTGAATATGAAGGTAAAATCACAGATAATATGATGGGCATTTACCCCTCATATTATGAAGTAAACGGTGAGAAGAAAATGCTTATCGGTACGCAATTTGAATCACATTTTGCCCGTCAAGCTTTCCCATCAATTGACGAACCAGAAGCTAAGGCTACTTTTGACCTATCGGTTAAATTTGATGAAGAACCTGGTGATATTATTATTTCCAATATGCCAGAACTTCTCAATATTGAAGGAATTCACGTCTTTGAACGTACAGTCCGTATGAGTTCTTACCTTCTTGCTTTTGTCTTTGGGGATATGCAGTATAAAAAAGGCCGTACAAAATCTGGCGTGGAAGTAGGGACTTTCTCAACAAAAGCACATTCTGAAGAGGTCTTAGATTTTCCTTTGGACATCGCCATTCGTTCCATTGAATTTTACGAGGACTACTATAAAACGCCTTACCCATTGCCACACAGCTGGCATGTTGCGCTGCCTGACTTCTCGGCAGGGGCTATGGAAAACTGGGGATGTATCACTTACCGTGAAGTCTGCATGCTGGTTGACCCAGAAAATGCGACAGTTGCCAGCAAACAATATGTAGCAACAGTCATTGCGCATGAGTTAGCACACCAATGGTTTGGTGATTTGGTAACAATGCGTTGGTGGGATGATTTGTGGCTCAATGAGTCATTTGCCAACAATATGGAATATGTGGCAATTGACGCTATTGAACCCGATTGGAAAGTTTGGGAAAGTTTCTCTGTTAAAGAAGCTAGCCTTGCTTTAGATCGTGATGCTACAGATGGTGTTCAATCTGTTCATGTGGATGTGAACCACCCTGACGAAATTGGCACACTCTTTGATGCCGCTATTGTCTATGCTAAAGGTTCACGCTTGATGGTCATGCTCCGTAAATGGTTGGGAGATGAAGACTTCTCTGCAGGACTTCGCAAATACTTTGAAACGCATCAATATGGTAATACCGTGGGAGATGATCTTTGGGATGCACTCTCAAGTACATCAGGTAAAAATGTAGGCGAGTTTATGCATTCATGGGTAAACCAACCCGGATACCCCGTCTTGACTGCGGAAGTTGTAAATGACACGCTAGTTTTAAGCCAACAACAATTCTTCATTGGTAAAGGTGAAGACAAAGGCCGCTTGTGGCAAATTCCATTGAATACAAACTGGAAAGGTTTGCCAGATACATTGGTTACGGAAAGAATTGAAATTCCGGGTTATGCAGCACTTAAGGCTGAAAATGAAGGCCAACCGCTCTTCTTCAACGAAGCACACGCAGCACATTATATTATTGACTATAAAGGTCAGCTTTTAGATAATCTTTTGGCTCAGCTTGGGAAACTGGAAGATATTACGAAATTCCAAATTCTTCAAGACCGTAAGTATCTTGCTAAAGGTGAAGTTATCAGCTACGCTGATGTTGTGAATATCTTACCTGCCTTTGCAAATGAGGAAAGTTATATCGTTAACCAAGCGCTTAACCAAATCTTTAGTGAGTTAGATATCTTTATTGATGATGAGTCAGCTACAGAAAAATCATACAAATCACTTGTAGGTAAAGTTTTTGCCAAAAACTATGCACGTTTGGGATGGGAGAAAAAAGCTGGCGAATCAGCTGGAGACGAAACTTTACGTGGCACAGTACTCTCACGTACGCTTTACTCTGAAAATCTTGAAGCTGTAGAAAAGGCGAGCGAGATTTACGCAGCGCATAAGGACAATGTAGCAACTATTCCTGCAGATATTCGTCCAATTGTCTTGAATAATGAAATTAAAACAAGTAATTCTGCTGAACTTGTAGCTTCTTATATGGATACTTATGTGAAAACAAGTCTTCAAGAACTAAAACGTGAATTAGCTGCAGCTGTAGCCAATGTCCGTGATGAAGCAGCAATTAAAGGACTCTTGGAAGATTTCAAAAATGCGGATATCGTGAAACCTCAAGATATTGCATTCTCTTGGTTCTACCTCTTAGCGAAAGACTTCGCTCAAGATGCTGCATGGACTTGGGAACGTGAGAACTGGGATTGGATTGCTGAAAAACTTGGGGGCGATATGAGCTATGATAAGTTTGTAATCTATCCAGGTAATGTCTTTAAGACCGCCGAAAAATTTGAAGAATATAAAGCTTTCTTTGAACCAAAATTGAGTAATCCGGGACTTAAACGTTCAATCGAGATGGCGATTAAACAAATCGATGCGCGTGTATCACTGATTAATAATCAAAAGAGTGCAGTCGAAGCTGCCATCGCAAATGTAGAAAAAGAATTGTAAAAAAAGACTTCTTAGAAATCAGCAAGCGCTGAATTCTAAGAGGTTTTTTCTGTTTAGCAAACTTCTGTAAACATCTAAAATCCAATGTAAAAGAAAAGCCTTGAAATTGAGAATTATCTGAACAAGGGATGTGGTAAACTGTAAAAGTAAAAATTTAACAGAGTAGGGCCAATGCGTTAAGTGCTGTGAAATGGGATGTCGTTCACAGACGAAACTTGAGTTTTTCAAGTGCGGTAGAGGCTCGCATCCGCTGATTCTCATATAATCAGTTACTCACCAGATCCTTGGGAGGTACTATATGAAAAGATTTATTGTGAAGCTGTCACTCATACAGCTTGTTTTTTTGGCGATTTTGTTGGCTTTGTCCATCATTTTACGTTCTTTCACTTTTGGGAGTAGTTTTTGGAAGTTATCGCCAGGATTTATCGCTGATGGTTTGATGGGCTTCTTTGTAGGTCCTTTGTGGACAGGTTTAGCTTTAGGACTGGGTGATATATTTGGCGTCTTGTTCCGTGGAAGTATTTCCTCGCCAGGTATGACAGTGACCGCAGCTCTAGTCGGCTTTATCTATGGTTGGGCTTTTTACAACAAGAAGTTCAGCATAACACGAGGTAAAGATTGGCTCTATATTTTAGCTGTTGTGAGTGTAACGATGGTTCTTCAAACCGTGTTACTGAATACTTTTTGGCTTTCGCTCATGTATCAGACACCTTTTAAGGTTCTTTTAGCTACGCGTCTTCCTTTGCTTGTACAGATTCCTATAAGAACGGTTGTCTTCATGTTGGTATTTGATAATATTCAACGTTTACCGCAGATTATGAGGCGTCTAAAAACATAAAAAGAAAACCGTCAATTTTGACGGTTTTTTGTTTTGAAAATTGTAAATGCAAAGATTAACAGGATAATTCCCATACAGGCAGGAGCAGGAGAACCGAAGAGAATATAAAGTTGTCCACCAATAATAGGGCCTAAAATACGAGTGAGTGCTTGTAAAGCTTGGCTACTCCCTTGGATTTGCCCTTGTTGATCTTCAGCAACTGATTTAGAAAGAGTTCCATTGAAGGGTGGAGCAAAAATCGAATCACCAAAACCGTAGATAAAAATGCCAAGGACAAAATAGAAAGGGTGTAGGGTAAAGGCAGATATTGCCATAAAAATATAGCCTAAGAGTTCGGCAATTATCGCACATTTAATAATGTATTGGTCCGTCAATTTTTTTAAGAGAAAAGGCATAATGAGCGCCTGACTAAAAATATCTTGAAGTCCCATAATAGAAAACAAAAGCCCGATTTGTACCGGTTGCCAAGAGAAGTTGTCTAAAGAAAACTGAGCAAGGATAGCTTGTAAGGCACCATTTGGGAGCCACAATAATAATGCAGCAAGAAATAACCGGTTCAGTTTTTTTATCTTAAATAAACTTTTGAGAGGGGCAAAGGGATAAAGCTGATGAACATCCAGCTTAACAAGTTGTTTTTTTGGTGGAAGACTTTCCGGCATAAAGAACATGCCGTAGAGAAGATTGAATAAGCTGAGAACAGCAGCAAAATAAAAGGGGACACGGTTACCATAATGTGCTAACAGTCCTCCAAAGGTTGGACCTAACAAGGTACCGACACCGACAAGGGCAGAAATCCAACCGAAGATTTGAGTGCGGGAAGCAGCTGGCGTAATATCGGAAAAGTAAGCAAATAAAGTGGCAATGTTTCCTCCGGAGATACCATCGATGATGCGACCAAGGAAAAAGACCCACAGTGCTCCAGCCATGCCAAAGATAAGATAACCCAAGGCAGAGCCAAGTAAGCAGAAAAGTAAAATCGGTTTACGACCATAGCGATCACTCAATGTACCTAGAGCTGGCGCTGCAAGAAAGGTACATAAGGCATAGATAGAACTCAAGAAGCTGATGACTAAGGGTTGATTTTGGGAAGAGGTATAGGGCTCCAGTAAAAAAGGAACCACAGGATTGATAATGGTAAAGCCAAGGCCCGTAAGAAAAACGGAAAATAAGCCAAAACTTAATGCGTGTTTATTTAGTGTATACATAGAACTCCTTATTAATGTTTCCTAGGAAACTATAAAAGTATAATCTATTATTGTTTCTTTGTCAACAAAAAAACAGATAAAAAAACAACCCCATTCTATATGGAGTTGTTACGGAGTTCTTTATCAAGGTGTTGATTGTAGAGTTGAGTAAACTCTAGTATGGTTTCTAATTTTTCAGAGCTGAAGGCCTCAAAGACTGCTTGGTCATTGAGTAGAAAATCTTTGTGAAGATCTTCGTGCTGCTGATTTATTTTTCTTCCTTTTGAAGTCAGTTTAAAATAAATCTCTTTATTGTTGTTGGGATTTCTGAATGTTGTAATGTCTTCCTTTTTGAGGAGCTTTTTCGTTGCTTTACTAATTGCGCCGCGAGTGACATACAGTTGATCGGCTAACCGTGTGACATTGGGGTGATCAAGCTGGGCGATGAACTCAATGCAGGCAATTTCCAAAAAAGAATAACCTTTGAATTTTTCGACCATTTGAGGTTTTCGCAGCTGATCCATTTTATTAAAGAGATCTGTAAGGCTTAGCATAATTTCTTCTTGTTGTTTCATACTAGCTTTCTCCTGTCACTTGGCGATAAATGCAACGCCAATATTCATTTCTACGCCAGATACTTGATACAGTGTAACTTTTTTGATTGTCTAAGTAATGATAGGTAAGGATGAAGGTCTTTTTGCTGACTTGCTCTGCTTGGTAATTTTTGATGGCTAAATCCTCTGTTGCAATAGCATTTGCCATATATTCTTCCTGTTGAATAATTTTCCCTTTTGTCGTAATAGCTTGAAATTGAGGGGCCAAAAGTTGATCAAGATGTTTACCATTGAGAAGCGCCTCTTCTTTGGGTAAGAGTTCTAATGCACGTGAAGCAAAGTGTTCTTCTTCAGGTAGCGCAGCAGGTTCGACATGGACATCAACATCATAAACATCAAAACCAGCCATGAGCATACGTTCTATTTTTTCGGTAGCCGCATGACTTTCATAGACAGAAAGGTCACGGGACATTTCAACGACAACATCTAGAAAGATATTACTGCCATAGGTACGACCACGAATCATCTTTACAGACTTGACTTTATTTACCAGCTCAATCGCTTCTTTATAATCTGCTAAAAGATTGTCATCAAAGCCATCGGAAAGTGAAAAAACACTATCACGGAAAATATCATAGGCCGTTTTAAGGATGAAACCGCAGATAACAAGAGCCATAATACGGTCGAGCCATATCCAATGCAAGGCTGCTGCCACAATGGCGACAGTTGTACCCAAAGAGGTCAGTGCATCACTCAGATTATCTTTACTGGAAGCTTCAAGTGCTTTCGATTGAGTTTTCTTCGCTAAACGGCTAGAGTAGAGGTAAACGGCAATCATTACAAAGGCAGAAAATAAGGCCACTGCAGCACCAATTGGGTTAATTTCAGTGGAACTTCCTTCTATAAAACCAACGATTGTCTGGCGCAACACTTCAAAGCCAATGAAGAACATAATGAAACTAGAAATCAGACTAGCAATTGATTCAACCTTCCAATGCCCATACGTATGGTCGTTATCAGAAGGAATACGTGCAATACGTAATCCAATCACGATAGCAATATTTCCTAAAATATCGGTGACATTATTAAAACCATTCGCAAGAAGAGAGGCTGAATTGGTGATTTGTGCTACACCAAGTTGTAAAAGAGACAGAAATATATAAGCAGCTATACTGACCCACACGCCTCGTTCGGCGAGTTTAAGGTTATGAGAGCGTGATATTTTGCTATTATTCATAAGCTTAATTATAACAAAAAAGCAGAGGAGCTGCTTTTAAAGGAAAAATAATATCTGGGAAGGTCGTTTTCGGCCTTAGACTTGGAACTGTTTGCGCTTAATTTCTGCTGTAAATAAGTTGTCGCAAATGATTGACACTCTTGTTAAAAAACGTTAAAATTAGATTGTTAGTTTATTTTTGTTATAAACTAAAGAAAAGACTAACAGTGTTAGTTATTAGCATTGCAAAATAGATGCTTAAATGTTATAATTTTTCAGCTAACGTATTTATTCTTGTTATTTTTGACAAGAAAATGAAAGGAAACTTTTTTATTTATGGTAATGAAAGCCATCGGCAAGTACAAATTGCTTGTCTTCGCTGCCCTTGCTACCATGCTTCTTCAAGTTGGTGCTGCGCTTTGGCAGCCGCAATATATGAAGAACATTTTGAGTGTTATGGCAGAATCTATTTCGATATCGGACAAGGTCGATAAAATTAATCATTATGGGGTGTATCTTTTACTTATAGCCGCTGTGGGATTAATTGGTTCCATCCTTAATACAGTAACTGCTGCAAAGATTGCTCAGTCTGTGTCTGCGGATATCCGTGAAGAAACCTTCCGAAAAATTCAAACTTTTTCTTATGAAAATATTGAGAAGTTTAATGCAGGTAATCTTGTTGTTCGTATGACCAACGACATCAACCAAGTACAAACACTTCTAATGATGACTTTCCAAGTCTTGATTCGAGTGCCTTTGCTCTTTATTGGTGCTTTTATCTTGTCTATTATCACGATGCCAGAACTTTGGTGGATCATTATTGTGATGGTTGTGCTTATTGTGCTGGTAACGATGTTATCCATGAAATCAATGGGCCCTCACTTTATGGTTTTCCAAAAATTGATGGACCGTATCAATGGAATTGCCAAAGAAAACCTACGTGGTGCTCGTGTCGTTAAATCTTTTGTTCAAGAAAAAGATCAAATCCAAAAATTTGATGCCACATCGGATGAGTTATTGGGTCATAATATGGCTGTAGGTTACACTTTTGCTGCGATGATTCCTGCATTTACAATCATTTCACAATTGGCTGTTTTTGGCGCAATTTTACTGGTTTCTACTTATGTAACACGTGATTTGAATACCGCGGCCAATACGCTTGGTGGGATTATGTCCTTTATCCAATACATGATGCAAATCATGATGGCGATTATCATGGGTGGGATGATGTCAATGTTTGCCTCTCGTGGTTTTGTTTCTATTGGACGTATTAACGAAATTTTAAAAACTGAACCTGCCATGGTGTTTGAAGACGTTGCGGATGAAGAACTTAGCGGTTCTGTCAAGTTTGATCATGTATCTTTTGCTTACCCTAACGATGAACACCCAACCTTACAAGACATCAGTTTTGAAATTCAACCGGGACAAATGGTCGGGATTGTCGGAGCAACGGGTTCTGGTAAATCAACCTTGGCTCAATTGATTCCGCGTCTTTTCGACCCCACTGAAGGTACAGTCAGTGTTGGCGGAAAAGATTTACGTCATGTCTCTAAGGCTACTCTAAAAAACACGATATCAATTGTCTTGCAAAAAGCAATTCTTTTCTCTGGAACAATTTCTGGCAACCTGAAACAAGGGAAAGCAGACGCTACCCTGGAGCAAATGAGCCGTGCAGCCAGCATTGCGCAGGCTGCAGAGTTTATTGAAAAACTGCCAGATCATTACGAATCACAGGTTGAAGAACGTGGGAATAACTTCTCAGGCGGACAAAAGCAACGTATGTCGATCACGCGTGGTATTATCAAAGACCCTAAAGTCCTTATCCTCGATGACTCAACATCAGCACTTGATGCCAAGTCAGAAAAACTGGTACAAGACGCTTTGAGCAATGACTTAAAAGATACGACAACAATTATTATCGCTCAAAAGATTTCATCTGTCGTTCATGCGGACACTATTCTTGTCCTTGATGAAGGTAAACTTGTTGCGCAAGGCACACACGCAGAGCTGGTTGAGAATTCGGCAGTTTACCGTGAAATCTATGATACACAGAAAGCAAAGGAGGACTAAATTTTCAGCGTTCTTCAATCTGTTTATGAAAAACAAGAAAATGAAAAAAGATTATGAATGATACATCTCGTGCATTGAAGTTCTTCTATCTCTACTTCAAAAAATATAAATTACAATTCCTCGTGATTGCGATATTTATCATTGCGGCTACTTACCTGCAAGTTAAAGCACCGGTACTTCTCGGGGATTCTATCACACACCTTTCGACTTATGTTAGTGATTATTTTAGTCATCAACACGCTGATGAAGCGATGAAAGGTTTACAACAAATAGCGGCAGGAGCAAACCAAGCTCAGGACGCTCTGCAGCAAATTGCTGCGCAAATGGGAAAAGTTACTGGACAAGTGGTGGATTGGCATAGCCTGACATCTGCTAATGTTCCATCTGCGGTAACTTCTAACCTTCCTTCAGGAACAACAATTGATAGTCTTCAAGCCATGGCTAAGATTCCGACAGATTGGCACCAGCTTACAGATGCTAATGTTCCAGAAACGATCCGTGCTAGCCTTAACGGTCAGTCAATTTCTGACTTGATGAAGGTAGCTACCTCACAAGCACCAAGCAAGGCTGACTTTATGCGTTCAATGTGGATGCTGCTTGCTTTCTACGTGATGACAGGAATTGCTCAACTTATCTATAGCTTGCTCTTTACACGTATCGTTGCACACTCAACAAACCGTATGCGTAAAGGTCTCTTTGGAAAGTTGGAACGCCTAACGATTTCTTATTTTGACCGTCATGCGGATGGCGATATTCTCGCCCGCTTTACTTCTGACTTGGATAATATTCAAAACACATTGAACCAAGCAGCAGTGAACGTTACCACTAACCTTGCCCTATTCCTCGGAATCTTGTATATGATTTTCGACCAAAATGTCAAGATGGCATTAGTGACAATTTCTACAACTCCTGTAGCCGTCCTCTGTGCTGTGATTATCATTATTCAAGCTAAGAAATATACAGACAGACAACAAAAAGAAGTCGGCGAACTTAATGCTTATATGGATGAAAAAATCTCTGGGCAAAAAGCGATTATCGTTGAAGGGCTTCAAGCAGATGCAATTGAAGGCTTTGAAGTACGTAATGATAAAGTACGTAAAACAACCTTTGCTGCTCAAGCGTGGTCAGGTATGATTTTCCCACTGATGAATGGCTTCTCTCTCTTGACTTTGGCCTTGGTTATTTTTGCAGGTGCTAATATCCTACTTAACGATGCTTCATTGTCAACTGCTGCAGCCTTTGGTTTGCTTGCTACATTTATCCAATATGCGCAACAATACTACAATCCGATCATGCAAATTTCTTCATCTTTCGGTCAATTGCAACTTGCGATAACTGGTGCAACACGTCTGAATGTGATGTTCGACGAAAAAGAAGAAGTACGTCCTGAAAATGGTAAAGCATTTAAAGGTATTTCTGAAGGTGTACACATTGAAGATATTGACTTTAGTTATCTTCCTGGCAAGCCGGTCCTCAAAGATGTCAACATTAATGTAAACAAGGGTCAAATGGTTGCCTTGGTTGGTCCAACAGGATCGGGTAAAACAACTGTTATGAACCTCATGAACCGTTTCTATGATGTGGATAAAGGGGGAATCAAGTTTGATGGTACCGATATTCGTGAATTTGACTTAGATTCATTACGTTCAAAAGTCGGGATTGTCTTGCAAGAATCTGTCCTTTTCTCTGGAACCATTGCGGACAATATTAAGTTTGGTAAAAAAGATGCGACGATGGACGAAGTTATCACAGTTGCTAAGACGACACACATCCACGAGTTCATTGAGAGCTTGCCAGAGGGTTATGAAACGCTTGTGGATGACGATGACAATGTCTTCTCTGTGGGTCAAAAACAACAAATCTCGATTGCACGTACTATCTTGACTAACCCTGATTTGCTTATTCTTGACGAAGCAACCTCAAACGTTGATACGGTCACAGAAGAACAAATTCAAATGGCTATGGAAGCGGCAATTGCTGGTCGTACTTCATTTGTTATTGCCCACCGTTTGAAAACAATACTTAACGCAGATAAAATTGTTGTCCTTAAGGACGGTGAAGTTATTGAAGAAGGAAACCATAATGAGCTGGTAAATCTTGGTGGCTTCTACTCTGAGCTTTATCACAACCAATTTGTCTTTGAATAAAATTAATATAAAAAACGCTCGTGCTTTAACGAGCGTTTTTTTTTTGATGGGGTCAGACTTTACCCAAAAAGGGAAAGTATTGATCAATCTTCAATTATGATATTTGTTCGAAAATAGCGATAATATCGACAGCACCAATGCCAGCAGGAATGATTAGCTGTTCTTTGCTTAAGGGAGAGTCCTCGATTTGCCAGCCGACAAAGTGATAGTGAGGCAATTTGACTTTGGCTGGTGAGATGTAGCCTTGTTCAATGCTTCGCACCCCTTCGGGATGGTCCCACTCGAGGGGTTCATTCCAAATCGTTTTAGCGCTGTAACGTACAGGATATTTGATTGGTGTCCATTGTGCATGAAAGTCATAGATTTGCCCAAGAGGTTCAAACTGATGTTTTTCTTGAGGTTTCCAGAGAAAGCTAGGATTATAGACTCTGGTGCGATGGATAACTGAACTTGGTCCAGCATAAAGTTGGGCTTGTTCCTGAGATTGTGGGTGAGCAAGTACATTGTGACGGTTACGGACTTTAGCCCATCCCTCAAAGGTATAGCCGGGGAGTTTTAAGGTTTTGTCCTTGAGAGAATAGCTTTGACTTTTAGGAAGAAGCTCAGAGCTCATCCCGATCCATTTTCCTTCAGCACTTATTATTTTATTATAGGCTTGATAATCCGCTTCATTAAGAGAAGGTACCGGGCTTATTTGAGCACGTTCCAAATGGTTGAGCATGTCCTTATTAATATTGAAAAATAATTTGCTTTAAAAAAGTTTGATTTCTTTTTATTTGGGATGAAAGAAGTTTTGAGTGAAAAATTCATCATTTATCCCTTTCTTTATTTTTGTGTCTAATGTTATATTATCATTTTTTTCTAATGTTAAATAATAATATACAATGCGTTTTTAGACAGCAAAATGAATACATATCATTGATGAATATCTGAGAAGAAAAAAGCATGCTTTTCATCTATTCAAAAGACAGGAAAAATGGTAGAATAGAGGGTACATGTATTTCATGTCTCAAATAAAACAATAAGTGATAGAGTAATAAATTTATGAAAAAAATAGTAATCAATGGTGGTAAAAGTATCTCAGGGAAGGTAACGATTTCTGGAGCTAAGAATAGTGTAGTTGCCCTTATTCCGGCAACGATTTTAGCTAACGATATTGTTACACTTGAAGGCGTTCCCGACATTTCTGATGTTGCAAGTTTGGTTGACATCATGGAAATCATGGGTGCAAAAATACAACGTGATACGGCTGCGGGTATTTTGACGATTGATACCCGTGAAGTGGTTTCAAAGCCATTGCCTTATGGTAAGATAAACTCTTTACGTGCCTCTTATTATTTCAATGGAGCGCTTCTTGGTCGTTTTGGGAAATCAACGGTTGGTTTGCCAGGAGGATGTGATTTAGGACCACGTCCTATGGATCTTCACGTTAAAGCATTTGAAGCTTTAGGAGCAGAATTATCTTACCTTGAAGATGCCATGCACCTTGAAGCTAAAGAAGAAAAATTACATGGCACAACTATCTATATGGATATGGTTTCTGTAGGTGCAACAATTAATACAATGCTTGCAGCTAGTACAGCAGAAGGTGTGACCATTATTGAAAATGCAGCACGTGAACCAGAAATTATTGATGTAGCCACTCTTTTGAATAATATGGGCGCAAAGGTGCGCGGGGCTGGCACAGATGTGATTCGTATTACAGGAAAACCAGAAATGCACGGTGCACGTCATACGGTCATTCCTGACCGTATCGAAGCGGGGACTTATCTTGCTTTGGCTGCAGCCATGGGAGATGGTGTCATCGTTGACAATGTTATCTACGAGCACCTGGAATCCTTTATCGCTAAACTTGAAGAAATGGGCGTACGCATGACTATTCGTGAGGACTCTATCGAGGTCCACCGCTCAGAAAACTTAAAAGCCATCAATATTAAGACAGTACCTTATCCTGGTTTTGCGACTGATTTACAACAACCGATTACACCGTTGTTACTGAAAGCGCAAGGACGTGGATGGATTAAGGATACTATTTATGAAAAACGTGTCAACCATGTGCCAGAAATGGCACGTATGGGGGCTACAATCTCAACTGTAGATGATCATATTATCTATGAAGCACCAAATAAGCTCCAAGGTGCTCACGTTCGCGCTACCGACTTGCGTGCAGGAGCAAGTTTAGTTTTGGCGGGGATTATTGCCGAAGGTACAACAACAATTGAAAATATTGAATTTATCCTGCGAGGGTACGACAGTATCATCGAAAAAATGACGGCTTTAGGTGTGGATATTCAACTTATTGAAGATTAATAGTGAAAAGTTAACGCTTTTTACGTATCATGCATAGGAGGTGTATATGGCTGATTTAAAATTTGAAATTGAGGAGCATCTTATTACTCTATCTGAAAATGCCAAAGGCTGGACAAAAGAACTTAACCGCGTGTCGTGGAATGGCATGGAAGCGAAGTATGATTTGCGCCAGTGGTCGCCTGATCATGAAAAGATGGGTAAAGGGATTACGCTGACAGATGAAGAATTTGCTGTTCTTTTGAAAGAACTCGGAAACAAATAAAAAAACCAGTTTTTCTGGTTTTTTTATTTGTAAATGAGATATAAAAAGAAAAACCATGGGGATGGTTCTTTTATCCATGCATGTAAATCATGACAATCATAGCGATGTAAAGAGCAAAAGTGATCACAAAAGTAATGCGCCAAAAAAGTTTAAAGAAACGTTTATATTTGAAGTCTTTAAAGTAGAACAAATCTAATAGCAACAAGACGAGAGCTAAAATGGAGATAATCAAGAAGTAGTAAGGCAAAATATTGATAGCAGTAAATTGCTCTGAAAAAAGTTGGAGTCCAAAAACTAAAAAGAGGACAAAAATATCAGGAATGCGAAGTTTTCGATTAGTCAATTGGCGAATACGTAAAAATTTAAAAGCGAAAACCAATACGATCCAGCTGAGAAGCGGATATAAGGTGGCAATAATCTTAGGTAACATAGCTTAATTTTAGCGGTTTTGACTGCTTTTGTAAAGCGTTATTTGTCGGAGCTATAACTCGAGAAGTAAAAATAAAAAGAAAAGCGAGAGTTAAGCTTTCCTTTTTATTTAAATTTCACGAATTTCGGCGAATTCGGCTTGCACAAAAGTGGCCAGTTCTTTTGGATTGAGCCGCACAGAACGGCCGACTTCACCAGCAGAGACAATGATTTTTTCTGCATCCAATGCGAGGGTATCAATATAGATAGGGAACCTTTTTGTTTGCCAAATACCGACAGGATTATTGGCGCCATGGATGTATCCAGTGGTCTTTTGCAAATCTTTTTGGGGAATCATGTGGACTTTCTTGTTTCCAGATACCTTTGCTAATTTTTTTTCGGAAAGATGCTCTGTTAGGGGAAGGATTCCTACGATTGGACCCGTTTTATCACCTATAAGGGCGAGTGTTTTATAAATATCGCGACGTTGGATGTCTTCAGGCATGAGCTCTTCTTCTAAAGCATTGAGAGCAAGCCCTTCATGGTTGACTTGGCCTTTGTCCAGAATTTGTTCAACTAGTGTTTTTTTCAGTTTCTTTTTCTTGCTCATGCGTTTATTATATCACTTTTTCGTGTGAAAAATCTGAGGGGCACTCTTGGAGAGGACCACAAGAACTAGAGCAGCAAGAGTTGCAGTTGCAAGCCCACTTATTCCATTGACAACAAATGAATAGGGAAGAGCACCCCAGCCTTTCCAAGCGTATTGTCCCCAAAAAATGACCCCAGCGACAAAGTGCCAAAAATATTTGATAAGGACACCGAGAAAAGCTACAGCAAAGATTGTACGTGTTTGGCTAGAGTCTTTTTTGCGCAAGATACCCGCTAAACCAAGAGAAAGAGGTGCAACGATATATTCAAGCAAGGTCTGTACCGGAGTCAAGATAGTGGCTTGACCTAACACAATCAGAAGTAGACCAAAAACAAGACCACCTGTCATGCCCCAAAAAACACCACGGCGTAAGGCCAAGACCAGTAAGGGAATAACCGCTAGCTCAAGATAAAAAACTTGAGCATAGTTTATCGAGATGAAACTCAAGACCAGAGCTAATGCAGCAGCAATAGCTGTTTCGGTAAGTTCTAAAACTTTAGAATTAGACATAAAAAAATCTCCTTTTGTTGGCACAAAGGAGGGTTAGAGAGAATTGAGGACAGCAGTCCCCTATACAAACACATTCCTACGCTGGTACGAACCAGATCAGGTCAAATGGTGTTTCTCAGCTCTTGGTTTATCCTAGAGCACCCATTGTGCAAATTTTTAATTTTACAATCTTAATATACCATAAGATGTTTACTTTATCAAAAATGTCATACTTATTCCCAAGAAATTCCAAGCCATATGGATGGCCATATTGAGGTAAAAATTTCGGTATTTAAAATAGAATGTGGTTAACACCAAGCTCATTGAACCATAGACAAGCCAACTGTAAAGATCTGTGGGACTGTGCATGCCTGCAAAAAGGAGAGCCGCTGTTAAGAAGGCTAGAATTTTATTTTTTGTGAAGAGGACTTCGAAAGGGCCCACACGGTAAGTGAGTTCCTCAAAGAAACCGGCAAAAATCGTTTGGACAGCAAAGATACCTAAAGGAATAACCTGAGCGAGACTATTTAAGGCCTCTTGATTTTCTGTACTTGCTTGTAAACCAAGCACCTGCGCTAAAATATTGACACAAAGTGAAACCAAGAAAAGAGAACCAAAGCCGAGTGCAATTTTGCCCAAAGGAAATTCTTTGACAGCGATCGGCGGAATAATATTTCGACGACGAGCAAGAAAGTAAGATAAGCCCAGAGCTACAAAGAAAATCACAAAAAAGATCACTTGATCAAGAGAAGAAAAAGCTCTTCCAGAATGCAGCTGGCTAATAAGTGATGTAGCAAAACTTGGCAATAAAGAAAGTATAAAGAAAGCAAGCCAGACTGATTTCTTATAAGTAAAAATTAAACTGATAAGGTAAAGAAGGAGACTAAGTCCTAACCATTGCCCCCAACCCGCCTGTAAAGAAAAAGGAAGGGCGAAGAGAAGAGCAGGAAGGATAGTCCAGGTCCAAGGTTTTTTAATAAGGTCTCGAAATTTAATCATAGAACAATTCTAACATATAATCATTGATAATTTGTATAAGTTTTAATAAAATATAAGAAGATAAATGGAGAATCAGAATGAAAGAATTCATAAATAATTTAGAAGTTTGCTTACCTGGCTACCGTGTACTCAATCGCGAAGATAATTTAAATTTTTACCGTGATGTGCTTGGCATGAAAGTCTTGCATGAAGAAAATGCAGAAGCTTTTTTGTCTGGACATGAAGCAAAGCAACCACGGTTAATCTTAGAGGAATCACCAGGTGTGGTTCCAGTTCAAGGTGTGAAAAAACATGGACGTACAGTCATCCAAGCTGATGAGGATGAAATCGAGCAGCTTTTGGCGCGAAATCTAGACCAAATCACACATCTTTATCAAGTAAAAGACAGTTGGGCTTTTGAAGCTGTTTCTCCAGAAAATGATGTTTTTCTGATGGTTGCTGTAAATGATTGGTCAGACTTAACAGAGGTTGCTAAAGCTGATGTTGACTTTGATGAGGGAGAATTTTCAGGATTATCCGATTTCGCTGTTAAAGAGGTGCAAATTAATATCGCTGAAAAGTCTATTATTTCAGAGTATGAAAAAATTCTCGGTGTAAAAGCTCAAGGTAATCTTTTAGATCTTTCTGGCTTGCATCTTGTTTTTTGCCAAAATGATGGTCCTGATTTGACAGCGAATATGGATGAAAAGCTTGACCTGATGCTTTTACGTTTTCAAGTGTCTCCATCCTTTGATTTGGCGCAGTTTGCGAATGATTTGCCTAATGAAAAATTGTACCTGGATAAAAAAGCAAAGACATTGGCTATTGACATCCCACAACACATGGAACTTTGGTTTACAAAGCAAGGCCTATGAAAAATGAAAAAGAATTTTTAACAACACTTGATGATTACCTGGCACAAGCCATTTTCCCAAGCTGCCATGTTGCTATTGTAGAAGGAGCAAAGGTTCAAGAGTTTGTTAGAGGCAATCAAGCAATACTTCCTCAAGTCGAACCATTGGTGGCAGGGAAAAAATGGGATTTAGCTTCCGTTTCAAAAGTTGTAGGCACAGGAACAGTTGTCATTAACTTCGTATTATCGGGAAAAATAAGTCTGGATGCTCCGTTTACGGATTATTACCCTGATTTTCATGATGAGAGTATAACATTGAGACAGCTTCTTACTCATACAACGGGTATAAATCCGTTTATTGAAAACCGAGACAAGTTAGACTTTGAAGCTTTAAAGGATGCGATTGACCATATCGAGGTGACGGAAGACAAAAGTTGCCATTACACCGATATTAACTTTATTTTATTGGGGTTTATGCTCGAAAATCTTTATGGTAAATCTTTGGATGAGATCTTTAAAGCAGAGATTTTTGAACAATGGAATATGTCTGAGACATCTTTTGGACCTGTTACCAATGCCGTACCTACAAGTCTGGATACGAAAGTGGGAACGGTTCATGATCCAAAAGCAAAAGTTTTAGGCACACACTGTGGATCAGCAGGGCTTTTTGCACCGATGAATGATTTGGTGAAATTTGTTCAAGGCTATTTTTCAGACACAAAATATTTGGCCCTACAGAAAAATTATGCAGCGGGTAAACGTCCGAGAAGTTTAGCTTGGGACTTTATACATGACCAATGGTTGCTGCACACAGGTTACACAGGGACTTTCATCCTGATGAACCTGGAAGCAAAAAAAGCAGTGATTTTTTTATCCAATCGTGTGCATCTAAAAGATGAGCGCGCACAATGGATTGCAGATCGCGATGTACTGATTGAAACACTTATAAAAAATTTAAGCTGACAGGATTGTCAGCTTTTTTTGTTAGCGTATAAAAAAACATTTTCCTTTGAGAGAGGAAAATGTTTAATATTTCTTAACCAATATTGTCTACAGGATCGTTCTTTTTACGATAACTTATCACTATAATAAAGTAAAGGAGTGCAGTGAAGAGGGTTACTCCGATAGGATTCGTTGTAAGGATGCCAAAGAAAATCAATAACAAAGCAATAAGCGCAATAAGACTCATGCTCATAGTCCCTAAAGCTTTGGTCTTGCGCGCCAATAAGAAGCCTGCAAGACTAATCAAGAACCAAACTAAAAGGACCGTGTAAGATAAAGAACCAGCGAGGTAGTTGAACAGGCTGTCTCCTAAGAAGTAAGAAAGAACAACACCAATATACAATGTTCCAGAGCAGAAGAGTACAGCTCTTTGAGGGACCTTGCTTTTATTTAAAGTAGCAATCTTTTGCGAAAGCTTCCCTTTATGATTTTTCAAACGGAAGAATAAAATCCTTGAAGAGGCATAAATGCCAGAGTTGATTGAAGAAAAGAGTGCAAGAATAATAATGAAGTTAATGATATCTGCCGCAAATGGAATATGCATTTTGTTAAAGACCATTACAAACGGGCTCATTGTTGATGTTGCCAAGTCGTTCCAATTGTAAATTAGGAGCAAGAGGAACATTGGGACGATATAAAAAGAAATGATACGTCCGATAACGCCTCGGATAGCGCGTGGAATAGCAGTTTTAGGATCTTCTGTTTCACTGACAGTAATGGCAATAAGTTCAGAACCACCATAGGAATAGATAACGATTAATAAAGAATTGATGACACCTTTAAGGCCGTGTGGTGCAAAGCCACCATATTTTGTCATTCCTGAAAATGCAGATATCAAGTTGGTATTAAAAATGTTTTGTGCAACTAAAATGACACCAAAAATAATAAGAAGAATGATAACGCTGATTTTAATAAAAGCAAGCCAGTATTCAGTTTCTGCAAAGAATGTGACGGACAGGAGGTTGATAAGTGACGTCAGGATAGCGATGAGTAAGACAAAAGTCCATGATGGAATATGAGGAAACCAAAGCTGTATAAAGCTAGCAGCAGCGACAGCTTCGGCAATGATATTAATCATCCACAGTGACCAATACACCCAGTCGGTAAAGTCGGCCGCATGGTTACCCAGATAAGGTTGCACCAAGCCTGAAAGGCCATGCGGTTCATCTGAGTTGAGGACTAATTTTTCTAAACTCTTCATTACGAAGAATAAAACCACACCTCCGATGAAATAAGAAAGCAGGACAGCAGGACCAGCAGATTCAATAGCAGAAGCGCTCCCTTTAAAGAGGCCAGCCCCAATTGCTCCACCAAGAGCAATCATAGTGATGTGGCGTGTTGCCATTCTCTTTTGTAAATTTTGATTATTTTCCAATTATAAGTTCCTCTCGTTATAAAAATATATATTTTTAATTTAGAATTCTAAGTCAAATCAAGTCTCCTCTCATTTTATTGTCACGTTCCAGTAGCAATAAGCGATAAAAACAAATTAAAAAAGATGCCCAAAGGGACATCTTTTTGCCCCTTTTTGACCAACGCCAAAGAGGACTCACACCTTTACTTTCCAGTACTTAGTGTGAGCCCATAATCAACAACAAAACTGTGTGATAAGCGTTAATCATTTTTGAGCCTCTTCATTTTAATAGTGTAAAGTATAATACAAATAATGCAAAAATTCAAATTTTTGCACAAATTAAAAAATTAAAACTGGACTTTAAAAAATTTTATGTCAAAAGGTTTTTACATTGAAATATACAGAAGAAATGAAGGTATAGAAAAAATTTTTATTGGAGGCTGCTCTCCTATTTTTTATTAAGGAATTCGTGAAAAAAAGAGCGAAATATGATATAATATATGCACATTTTAAAGGGATTTAGAAGAAAAAATAGACGGAGAGTTGGTGCAAAAAGGCATCAAAAATAGGATAAAGATAAAATGAGCAGAATGATGCCAGCACGTGTACGCAGTGAAGGAATAGCCCTGTATAGTCAGGGGCTTTTAATTGATCCGTCAATAGAAGATTTTAAACTTTCTGCAGAGGTTGAAGGAGAACAAGTAATTTACGATCTGGATGGGGCGCAGGACTATTGTTCTTGTGCTGACTTTCAGCGTAATCATCGCTATTGTAAACATATTGCTGCAGTAGAAGAATATCTCAAGAATGAAAACAAAGAAATCGAAGACGATAAAAAGAATATAGAAAAAATTGAGTTGGTAGCGAATGATGAATTGACTGCCAATGCTGCCTTTTTGGATGCCCTGAATGGGGAAACACAAGTTAATTTTGGAGCAGAGCAATTCTCGATGGAAGTGCATGTTGAAGATAATTCGCAACTCTATGATGTTTTTTCTATGGATTACTTCATGTATTTTGACTTACGCTTATACAGTGAACGCTTAGGTAGAGCCTATGTGATTAAGGATATTCCCTATTTTTTGAGAACATTGCAAAACTTTGGGCAATATTCACTTGGCGCCCTTCATTATGTTGATCTCTTTTTTGATAATTTCGATGAAGCGAGTCAAGACTTTTTGAATTTCTTGCTTAAAATACATGGCAAACTTGATGCCCAAATGGCCAATCAACTGTATATTAAAAATGGACGTTACCTCAATTTTCCATATCTTTTTATTGAAGAGGCAATGGATTTGGCCTCTAACTTGTCACGTTTTAGCTTGAGATTATCGGGCGCACTGATTAATTATTTTACCTTTGTTACTCTTGATGAGGATTCAGAGATTTTTAAATTTAGTGTGACAAGCCAAAGAGACTTTATTGAGTTAAAAATCGAAGATAATGCCTTCAGTTCCTTTTACAGTGGCTCCCTTTTATACTATAATCATGTCTTTTATAAGGTTGACCATGAACAAAAACGTTTGTTGCAGCTGATTCAAAAAGAATTAGAGGGTGAAAAACATAATCAATTTTCATATATGGACAAGGACAAAGTAGCTCAAGCCCTGCAACAACTTTCTACTGTAGGTCAGATCTCAGCTCCTGAAAATTTTGTTATTCGTCCCTTTACACCGATTTTTAACTTTGCTAATCCTGATGGACAAAATATAGAACTTTCCGTTCAATTTGACTATGGCAATTTTAAGGTGGAACACTTCCATGAATTAGAAACGCTCGAGTTTTCACGAGACTTACGCCTAGAAAATAAGATATTTACGCTTATGGCTCGTTTTGGTTTTACACGCTCTTTTACAAGTTCGGTGACCCTTTCGGCACAATTTGCAGAAACTTTCTTTATCAAAATCCTGCCCCAATTCCAGAAGCTAGGTCAAGTGAAATTATCACCAGGACTAATGGACATGAAGGTCGATGAAGTCCCTGAAATCATGATTGATCGTCGAGGAGGCTTGTTGGATATTGCCTTTGAAATGCCGAGCATCGGCGAGAATGAATTTGCAAATGTTATTGCACAGCTGCAAAATAATGCGGAATATTATGTCAGTGAAAATGGAAAATTATTTATCTTTGACCAGAAGTTCAGTGAGTTGAAATCGGCTTTACGAGAACTTGATGATAATTTTACCATCAGTGGAACGAGCTTAGAAGTCAATGTGACACGTAGCTTCCAAGTTTCTAAAATATTCGAAAACATTTCAAGCAGCAATTTTTCGAATGAATTTAAAGCTTTCTATGAACACTTGACACACCCAGAAACCTTCCCCTACGAAAAACCTGAGCATGTTAAAGCAGAACTGCGAAGTTATCAGGAAACAGGGGTCCGTTGGATGTCTATGTTGACGCACTATCATTTAGGTGGTGTTTTGGCAGATGACATGGGTCTGGGTAAAACAGTACAAGCAATCACCTATTTACTTTCAAATCTAAAAGAAGAGGAAACAGCCTTAGTCACTGCTCCCGCCAGCCTTATTTATAACTGGGCCAGTGAGTTTGAGCAATTTACCGATACGGTAGATTATGTAGTTGTGGACGGTATGAAAGCCGATCGGGATGCATTGATTCACGGGAAACATCAAGTTTATATCACAAGTTACGGAAGCTTCCTTAAGGACTTCGATGATTACCAAGACAAGCAGCTTAATTATCTTCTCTTGGATGAAGCACAAGCTGTGAAAAACTACAGCAGTAAAACAAATAGAGCACTTAGTCAGCTGAATGTTGAGCATACTTTTGCTTTATCTGGAACACCTTTGGAAAATCGCTTAGAAGAAATTTGGGCCATTTTCCAAGTCGTAATGCCCGGCTTTTTACCGAAACGTGAAACATTTAATAAAATGTCACCAGAAGTTATTGCACGCATTATCCACCCATTTATTATGCGCCGTAAAAAAGAAGAAGTTCTGACAGAGTTGCCGGATAAGATGGAAATGACCTTACGCAATAACATGGTTGAAGAGCAAAAACTCTTGTACTTAGCACAGTTAGAATTGATGCAACAATCTGTTCGTCAAATGGACAGTGCCAGTCTTAAAAAATCACGTATTGAAATTTTGGCAGGAATTACACGACTCCGTCAAATATGTAACACACCGGCACTTTTCATGGACAACTATGAAGGGGGTTCTGGAAAGCTAGACAGTTTGATGGAGCTTTTAGAGCAAGTCAAGGCTTCTGGTCATCGTCCTTTAATTTTTTCACAGTTTACCAAGACTTTCCCTTATATTGAAGAAGCCATGGAAAAATTAGACCTCACAGCCTATAAGTTAACAGGCTCAACTCCAGTTAAAGAGCGCTTAGAAATGGTTCAAGCCTTTAATGCTGGGAGCCGTGATGCCTTCCTCATTTCGCTGAAAGCGGGTGGTGTAGGTCTTAACCTCACAAGCGCCGATGTTGTCATCCTTGTCGATCTCTGGTGGAATCCTGCAGTTGAAGAACAAGCTATAGCAAGAGCTCATCGTATGGGACAAAAGAGTACTGTTGAAGTCATTCGCTTGATTACCCAAGGAACGATTGAAGAAAAAATCATGGAAATTCAAGAACGTAAGAAAGATTTGATTGCCAATGTTTTAGACGGTGATGTGATTGACAAGACACTCAGCGAAGCAGAAATCAGAGAAATTTTGGGACTATAACTTTAAAAATCGCTGGAAATGCGATATAATAATAGTTGAAACACTTACCTAAGAAAAAAATAAGATTAAACAAACTTTTCAAGGAATGTAGAGGAAAAGTTTCAAGACAAACAAAAAATTAAGTAGGGCAAGCAATGAACGAAGGAAGAAGAGTCGTATTTCCAATCATCGATGATGATGAAATGCTTGAAAAAGACACACGCGTTATCATGACAAATTCACAACTGATTACTAAGAATCCTAGTCAACAAGACGAGGCTTCTTTTGGTGGTGTTCAAATGTCTGATAAAAAACGCTCAGATGTCTATAAGCCAATAAAGACAAAGGTCAGTTATAGCACTCAACATCGTCCATTAAATAGCAATCATAGTGGGTACAGTTCTTTTGATAAAATGCCTAAAAAAACGAGTGTGGATGAATCAAAAGAAAAGGCTAAAAGAGAAGCAGCGGTACCTCCTAAACGTCCGAAAGGCTATGTTCACCCACTAGAACGTGATAAAGATGATTTTTCTTTGCGCCGTTCATCAGCAGTGCTTAACGCAGCGAAACCTACATCAGGCGAAAAGAAGACAATCGAACAAAAACCGATGTCTCCAAGACGTCCGGCCACTAATAACCCGATTCGGGATATGAAAAAACGTGGTTTAAACCTCGATGAAGCTATTATTTCTGGCTCTCCTCAAAAAGGGGAAGACAAGACGAAAACTGCAAAAAATGAGTATTTCGATAACAAACGAAAGAACTTGTTTGATCGCGGACTTTAAATAAAAGAAGGAGAAAAGATTTCAGTTCCGACTGAAATTTCTTATTTATCATGGAAAAAGTATATCATTTTATAGGAATTAAAGGCTCAGGCATGAGTGCACTCGCTCTTATGCTCCACCAAATGGGTAAAAAAGTTCAGGGTTCGGATACAACTGACTATTATTTTACACAACGTGGACTTGAAGAAGCGGGTATTCCTATTCTTCCTTTTGACGAGAAAAATATTACACCAGAAGTTGAGTTGATTGCGGGGAATGCTTTCCGTACCGACAATAATGTAGAAATTGCTTTTGCTGAAAAAAACGGCTTTGATTTTAAACGTTACCACGAGTTTTTAGGTCATTTCATGGAAGATTTTATCAGCGTTGGTGTTGCGGGAGCACATGGTAAAACTTCAACGACAGGGATTCTGGCACATGTCATGAAAAACGCTGTGGATACGTCCTACTTGATTGGTGATGGTACAGGACGTGGAAATGCGGACAGTGAGTATTTTGTTTTTGAATCAGATGAATATGAACGTCACTTCATGCCTTACCATCCAGAATATACAATTATTACAAATGTTGATTTTGACCATCCTGATTATTTCCAAAATATTGATGATGTGGCCTATGCTTTCCAAGACTATGCCCAAAATATTAAAAAAGGTATATTTGTTTTTGGTGAAGATCCCTATTTACGTAAAATTACAGCAGATGCGCCGATTTACTACTATGGTTTTGAAGACGGTGATGATTATCAAGCAAAAGACATCATCCGCTCAACACGTGGCTCATCTTTCGATGCTTATTTCCGTGGCGAAAAAATCGGTCACTTTGTAGTTCCTGCTTATGGGAAGCACAATATTGCGAACGCCTTAGCAGTGGTTGGTGTGACCCATCAGCTTGGCTTGGATATGAATGATATTGCTGATCATTTATTGACTTTCTCTGGTGTAAAACGCCGTTTTACAGAGAAAAAAGTTGGGGAAACAATTATTATTGATGATTTTGCCCATCATCCAACCGAAATCGAAGCAACAATTGATGCGGCACGTCAAAAATACCCAGACCGTGAAATCGTAGCTGTTTTCCAACCCCATACATTTACACGTACAATCGCCTTTGCAGATGAGTTTGCTCAAGTCCTTGATTCAGCAGATACTGTATACCTTGCTGAAATTTATGGCTCTGCGCGTGAAGTTGACCATCATGAAATTACCGCACAAGATCTTGCAGATAAAGTCCGCAAGCCTGCTCGTGTTATTTCTGTAGAAAACGTTTCGCCTTTATTAGATCATGATCGTGGTGTCTATGTCTTCATGGGTGCTGGAAATATCCAACAATACGAAGCAGCATTTGAAGACTTGCTCATTCAGTTGACAAAAAACACTTTGTAAAAAACAAAAAAACTTCCTCAATGGGAAGTTTTTTAATTTGTGAAAAGAGCAAATGAAGAATTAAAAAGTGACCATCATTATCCAGGAGACGAGCCTCATTAAAAAGTGATGGCTCGTTTTGCATAGTTAGACACCACAATCTGTAAATCCATACCCCTTATCAGCTCTATGATATAATAAAAACATGTTAACATTTCCACTGGTCAATGATACATCACGAAAAATCATCCATATTGATATGGATGCCTTTTTCGCATCAGTAGAAATACGGGACAATCCAGAATTAAAGGGAAAGCCTGTGGTTATTGCCCGGAATCCCTTGGAAACAGGTGGACGTGGCGTTGTTTCCACGTGTTCCTATGAAGCTCGTGCCTTTGGGATCCACTCGGCTATGAGTGCAAAAGAAGCTTACGACCTCTGTCCACAAGCTGTTTTTATCAGTGGAAATTACGAAAAATATCGTGCCATATCAGAACAAGCGCGTGAAATTTTTAATCGCTATACTGATGAAGTGGAAGCAGCGTCCATTGATGAAGCTTATCTTGATGTCACTCGAAATAAGATTGGATCGACAAGTGCGATTAAGGTGGCAAAACTTATTCAGCATGATATTTTTGTGGAGCTCGGTTTGACTTGTTCAGCAGGAGTTTCCTACAATAAATTTTTAGCAAAAATTGCTTCGGATTATGAAAAGCCTCACGGGTTGACCGTCATCCTTCCGGAGGCGGCAAAAGATTTTCTGGCAGAGCTACCGGTGGAAAAATTTCACGGTGTGGGCAAGGCTACTGGAGCAAAACTGCATGAATTGGGGATTTTTACAGGTGCTGAGATTCAAGCAGCTGACCCCTTACTCTTGGCAGAACGCTTTGGGGTTTATGGCTGGAATCTTTTTTTGAAAGCCAATGGTATTCATCATGCTCCAGTGGTCACAAGTCGTCAAAGAAAGTCCGTAGGTAAAGAAAGAACTTACAGCAAACTCCTCTATAATAGTGAGGACATCAAGAAGGAACTCACCAACCTCTCGGAACGCGTGTCTACTAATTTGAAACGTCATCAACTTCTGGGTGATACAGTTGTGCTAAAGTTGCGTTACTCTGATTTTAAGACAATTACGAAACGCAAAAAGCTTCCCGAGAAGATAAATGAAGCAACCACACTGGCACATGTGGCTCAGGATTTACTGGAAGAGGTTGATTATGACGAAACACTAGGGGTACGACTTCTTGGAGTCACCCTTACAGGATTCGGGGCAGAAGAATTACGATTAGATATGCAAGACTAAGAAAAGGAATAAAGGGAAGCTTTTTCCTTTTTTTGATGAGTAAAAAGCACAGTCCAAACACACAAGCCAGTTGGATAAGTAGAAGCATTTCCACTAAGGATAGAGAAAAAGATGCAAAGAAAAGCCATAGGAAGTCTCCAGCACCAATCCCAATATTAATAAAAAAAGAAAACAAGCAAGAGCGAGCCAGAAATAGCTGATAGGACCGGTAGGGAAGAAAATAAAGAAACAAACAGTAAAGCCTAAACCAATATTTAAAGGATAAGAGTGAGTATCAATATCAAATTTGCTCAAAAGCAAACTCATGAGGAGGATTAAAAAGTGTAGTAAGTCTAAATCAAACCAAAGTGCGCCAAAAAGAATTCCGGAAAGAAATTCTAAGATAAAATAATGATAAGAAAATTTTTCTCCGCAAAAAGCACATCTACTTTTAAAGATAAATTGAGAGATTAAAGGAAGAAGTTGCCACCATTTGAGGACTGTTTGGCATGAACTACATTGTGAACGCCCATAAATAATCGAGGCCCCTGTACCCCAGCGGTCACTTACTAGACCGAGGAAAGAGCCAAATATGGTTCCGATAATGAAGAAAATTATAAGCATATTTATTAACACGATTAAAAGAGAAAAATCTCACAATCTTAAGCAGAATATTTTATAATTGACCTCTTTTTTTATATAATTGTAATAGAAATAAAAAATTGGAGGTTTCTATGTCTAAGGAAAAAACACAAGAAGTTTTGAATCAAACAGTTGCAGATTTATCTCAAGCAGCAGCACTTGTACACCAAACACACTGGTATATGCGTGGTTCTGGATTCTTGACTCTGCATCCTAAAATGGACGAGTTCATGGATGGACTTAATGAGCATTTAGATGAGTTCGCTGAACGCTTAATCACCATTGGTGGTTCACCAGTTTCAACGCTTAAAGAGTTTGATGAAAAATCAAAAATTGAACTTCAACCAGCCACTTGGGACAAATCAATGTCTGAACGTTTGCACGGTGTCTTGGATACTTACAAATACTTGGCTAAACTTTTCCAAGAAGGCATGGATATTGCTGAATCTGAAAATGATGCAGTTACAGTTGACCTTTATACAGTTGCACTCGGAGATGTTGAAAAAACAATCTGGATGCTCGAAGCAGAACTTGGATAATAAAAAAGACCTTACATATACGGTAAGGTCTTTTTTATTATCCGTTTTTAATTTTTCCAGGCCAGTTGTTCAAGCCAGTTTTAAGAATATAAACTTCTGGTACGCCAGCTTTTTTGAGTTGTTTAGCAACTTTGACTGAAGCCGTTGGTTTACCATTTTCATAAAGTAATACTGGTTTCTTTTTGTTGATTGCGTTCAAACTTTGTTCCATTTGAGAAGCAGGCAAATTACGAGCACCAAGGATGTGTTTTACTCGAAAATCTGCTGCTTCGCGGACATCGATAAGTTGAGAAGTAGCCATCAAACGTTCAAATTCAGGTGCTTCAACTACTTTGGCGTTACGTTTGAGTGTCCAACGTGGGTAGATGAAGAAGACGACAATGAGGGCTAAAAGTATAAAGTCAATGATCCAGATCATTTAAGTTCTCCTAAGATTATTATTTGAATTTTAAAGCAAGGCTTGCGGCACCGATGATACCAGCATCATTACCGAGCTCAGCAAGTTTGATTTTTGTAGAGTCACGTACTGTTGAGAACGAATATTTTTGGAAATAAGTTTCAACTTTAGAGCGGAGAAATTCTCCAGCAGCAGAAACGCCACCACCGATGACAATAGCGGCAGGATTTAGGGTACTGCCAAGGTTAGCACAAGCAAAACCAAGGTAATAAGCAAACTTATCCACAACGCTCAGTGCAAAAGCATCACCTGCTTCTGCGGCAATGAAGATGTCTTTTGAAGTTACTTCGTCACCATTGTCGATGCTCGCTTTAATTTGGCTGCTTCCTTCGTATTCTTCAGCGAATTTTCTTGCAAGGCGCACAACGCCAGTAGCAGAAGTGACTGTTTCTAAGCATCCATGGTTTCCACAAGTGCAAGCAAAGCCATCATGTGGTTCTACCACGATATGCCCAATTTCACCCGCAGCGCCAACAACACCGTGAATGAGATTTCCATCAGCAACAATACCACCGCCAACACCAGTTCCTAAAGTGATAAAGACAACATCGGGTTGATTTTCACCAGCTCCGACCCAGCGCTCACCTAAAGCTGCAACATTTGCATCATTGTCAAGAATGAAGGGGAGGCCGACACCTTCGCTAATAGGCGCACCGACTTCTTGAACATCTGCCCAGTTAAGATTAAAGGCACCGCGGACAGTAGCAGCTTCAATATCTACTGTACCAGGCGTTCCCATTCCAATACCAATAAAGTCAGATTTATCTAGGTTGTAAAGATTTAAACGGTGATTGATAGATTCAATGATATCAGGGACAATATGTTTCCCATCACTGAGAATATTTGTCGGGATAGCCCATTTGTCTTGAACTTCACCTTCAAGTGTCAAAATACCGAACTTGATAGAAGTTCCGCCGAGGTCAATACCAATAATTTTGTTAGCCATTTAGTTTTTCCTTCTCAATTCTTTCTTCACGACGTAAAATAAGTTGGGCTGTGAGGTATTCTTTATCACTTTTCTCAAAAATCCCCTGCTCAACCATATTTGTAAGTTCCTGTTGCATAAAATAAATCGCATCTAAGCGATTGGTCATGAAATTAATAAAACCGTATTTTTTTAACAATTCCTGTACATCATAAAGTGTTTTCATTGTTCTATTTTACCGTAACTGTAAGCGGTTTTCAAGTGTCGATAAGTTTTTAAGCGACTTTTTACTCCTTATTTTTCTTAACAAACGGTGAACTTGTTTGAACTATTTCAAAATTGTAAACTAATTTTCATAGTAGGAAGTGTGTCTAATTTATTAATTTTATCCCTTAGAAAACTTGTAAACGCGTGCATTTTCGCCTTTGACAAAAAGTGTGCTATAATAAATCTGATATATTGTTTGGGCGCACCATAAAAGCTAGCGTTCAAGCTACGGAGACGCGATTTCCGTATGAATTTTTCGAAAGAATAGGTAGAAATAAATTGACTAAATTACGCGAAAACATCAGAAACGTTGCGATTATTGCCCACGTCGACCACGGTAAAACAACTTTGGTTGATGAGTTGCTTAAACAATCACAAACGCTTGATGCCCGTACAAACCTTGCTGAACGCGCAATGGACTCTAACGCCCTTGAACAAGAACGCGGGATCACAATCCTTGCTAAAAATACAGCCGTAGAATATGGCGATACACGCATCAATATCTTGGACACACCAGGACACGCGGACTTCGGTGGAGAAGTAGAACGTATCATGAAAATGGTCGACGGTGTTGTTCTTGTCGTGGATGCTTATGAAGGTACAATGCCTCAAACACGTTTCGTGTTGAAAAAAGCTTTGGATCAAAACTTGACACCAATCGTTGTCGTGAATAAGATCGATAAACCATCTGCACGTCCACAAGAAGTTGTAGATGAAGTTTTGGAACTTTTCATCGAACTTGGTGCCGACGATGACCAATTGGACTTCCCAGTGGTTTACGCTTCAGCTATTAATGGATCATCTTCATTGAGCGATGATCCCGCAGATCAAGAAGCAACAATGGATCCAATCTTCAATACAATCATCGAACATATCCCAGCTCCTATCGATAACTCTGACGAACCATTGCAATTCCAAGTTTCTCTCTTGGACTACAATGATTTCGTGGGTCGTATTGGTATTGGACGTGTTTTCCGTGGAACAATTAAAGTTGGGGACAATGTAACCTTGTCTAAACTTGATGGTTCAACTAAAAACTTCCGTGTAACAAAACTTTTTGGTTTCTTTGGTCTTGAACGTCAAGAAATCACTGAAGCAAAAGCGGGTGACTTGATTGCTGTTTCTGGTATGGATGATATCTTCGTTGGTGAAACTGTTACACCAACAGATGCCATCGAACCGTTGCCAGTTCTTCACATCGACGAACCAACACTTCAAATGACTTTCCTTGTAAATAACTCACCATTCGCAGGTCGCGAAGGGAAATGGGTCACTGCACGTAAAGTTGAAGAACGTTTGCAAGCAGAACTTCAAACAGACGTCTCACTTCGTGTTGAAAATACGGATTCACCAGACAAATGGATCGTTTCAGGTCGTGGAGAATTGCACTTGTCTATCCTTATCGAAACAATGCGTCGTGAAGGTTATGAACTTCAAGTTTCACGTCCAGAAGTTATCGTTAAAGAAATTGACGGTGTAGAATGTGAACCATTTGAACGTGTGCGTATTGATACACCTGAAGAATACCAAGGTTCAATTATCCAAGCTCTTTCAGAACGTAAAGGGGATATGTTGGACATGGAAATCACTGGTAATGGTCAAGCACGTCTCGTCTTCTTGGTTCCAGCACGTGGTTTGATTGGTTTCACAACAGAATTTATGTCAATGACACGTGGATATGGTATCATGAACCATACCTTTGACCAATATATGCCAATGGTTAAAGGAACAATCGGTGGACGTAGCCGTGGTGCCTTGATTTCTATGGACCAAGGTTCTGTAACCTCTTATGCTATGGGATACGTACAAGAGCGTGGTGTTCTCTTTGTTGAAGCAGGAACAGAAGTTTATGCAGGTATGATTATCGGTGAGCACTCACGTGATAATGACTTGACTGTTAACGTTACAAAAGCTAAACAACAAACAAACGTTCGTTCATCTAATAAAGACTCAACTTCAGTGCTTAACGCTTCTAAGATCTTGTCTCTTGAAGAATCATTAGAATTCTTGGGTGATGACGAATACATGGAAGTAACACCAGAATCAATCCGCTTGCGTAAACAAATTCTTGACAAAGCAATGCGTGAAAAAGCAACGAAAAAGAAAAAAACTGCTGAATAATATATTTCACAAGGAGCTTGAAACAGCAGAGGGATTAGAGGAAAGACTAAGAAGCCAAAAATAAGGAGAAAAGCATGTTTTATCTGATACTTTTAGTTTTATTTGCCTTGGGCTATATCTTTTTAATGCCAAAGGATGTGAGAAGAAGTACGGATATCTTTGTTTTTGCGTCGGTGTCTGTCCTCATCGTGGCTGTAGCCATCGGTCAAGCGGTCAGTCACCGTGCTGCCTTATATGAAATCGCAATGGTGATTGCTCTTTTAGCTCTCGCTGTTAAGGCTCTTGTGGAAATTGAAAAATTATAAAATAAGAAATAGTTTGTCTCGGGCAGACTATTTTTTGGAGGTTACATGGATATAGAGAAAATCGAAAAAGCCTTTGGATTGGTTCTTGAAAATATTATGGCAATTCAAGCGGAGCTTTTGACGGATTTTTATGATGCTTTTGTGGAACAAAATGCAGCTTACTTAGGCGCTTTAGAGTTTGCATCTCTGACGAAGGAAAATAATGATAAGGTTCGTTCAATGAACCTCACGAAAAGTGAGTGGCAAAAGCTGTTTCAGTTTGTCTTGCTTCAAGGGTCACGTGTCGCACCAATGCAAGCAAATCATAATTTAACACCAGATTCTATTGGGTTTATCTTTAATTTTATCATTGAAGAGTTGCACAAAGAAAGAAAGATTCGTGTACTAGAATTTGGCTCAGGAACAGGGAATTTAGCGGAAACGCTCTTGGTTCATATGCAAAAAGAAGTAGACTATGTTGGTTTTGAAGTAGATGACCTCTTGTTGGATTTATCCGCTTCAATGTCAGAAGTCATGGGAACAGAAGCAAGTTTTCTCCAAATTGACGCCGTGAAACCACAGCCCTTGGAGTCTGTAGATGTTGTGATGAGTGATCTCCCGGTTGGTTATTATCCAGACGATGAAACTGCTCGCCATTTTCAAGTGCATGACAAATCAGAACATACCTATGTGCACCACTTAATGATTGAGCAATCCTTTAAGTATCTGAAGGAGAGTGGTTTTGCGCTCTTCTTAGCTCCAGATAATCTTTTGACAAGTGCACAGTCAGAATTTTTGAAGGCTTGGATTAAAGAACATGCACATGTTGCTGCAGTCATTACATTGCCTTCATCACTCTTTAAAGGTGCAGGAAAATCGATTTATTTATTAAGTAAAAACCAAACAAATACACCAACTTTTGTTTACCCCTTGGCTGATTTAGCAGACCGTTCTATTTTGCAAGAATTTATGTCTGAGTTTGTGAAAAATGTCAAGATTTGACCAAAAACTCTTGGCCAGTCACTGCCTTCAAATTGGTTTTGTGATATAATTTAAGAGAAAATTAAAAGAAGAAGGATAGATAAAATGACAAAAACTCTTGCGGTTAATGCTGGTTCATCATCAATGAAATGGCAAATGTATGAAATGCCAGAAGAAAAAGTTCTTGCAAAAGGTTTGATCGAACGTATTGGCCTGAAAGATTCAGTAACAACAGTAAAATTTAACGATCAAAAAGAAGAGCGTGTGTTGGATATTGTAGATCATACACAAGCGGTTCATATTTTACTTGAAGACTTGAAACGTTTCCATATTGTTGAAGAATTTGCAGAGATTACAGGAGTAGGTCACCGTGTTGTCGCTGGTGGAGAGTTATTTAAAGAATCTACGTTGATTGATCAGGAAGTCCTGAAACAAATTGAAGAGCTTTCACCACTTGCTCCCCTTCATAATCCAGCAAATGCTGCTGGCATAAAGGCCTTTTTGGAGTTGTTGCCCGAGGCAACAGCAGTAGCCGTGTTTGATACAGCCTTTCACACAACAATGCCAGAAAAAGCTTTCCGTTATCCATTGCCTAAAAAATATTACACTGAAAATGCAGTACGTAAATATGGAGCTCACGGGACTTCACACATGTTTGTGGCACAAGAAGCTGCAAAAATGTTAGGTAAAGATATTAAAGATACAAAAATTATTACCGCTCATATCGGTAATGGGGGATCAATCACTGCTGTAAAAGGTGGCAAGTCTATTGATACTTCAATGGGCTTCACACCCCTAGCAGGTATTATGATGGGAACACGTACAGGCGATATGGACCCTTCTGTTTTCCCTTATCTTATTGCTAACGATGCTTCACTCAAGGATGCTCAAGACGTTGTGAATATGATGAACAAAGAGTCAGGGTTATTTGGTGTTTCTGGTTTGTCCTCTGATATGCGTGAAATCATTACTGCGCGTGATGCTGGGGATGCGGATGCAGCATTAGCATTCGAAATGTATGTTGATCGTATTCAAAAATTTATTGGTCAATATTTGGCTGTTTTGAACGGCGCGGATGCGATTGTATTTACGGCCGGTGTGGGTGAAAACTCAGCTCCAGTACGTGAAGGAGTCTTAAAAGGCTTGTCATGGTTTGGTATTGATGTTGATCTCTCTAAGAATGTGTTTGGCTTTGAAGGGGAGATGTCAACACCAGAATCACGTGTCAAAGTTTTCGTTATTCCAACGGATGAAGAGCTTGTTATTGCACGCGATGTTGAAGCTGCAAAAGCGAAATAAAATAAAACGGCGAGTAAAATGCCGTTTTTTTAATATTTCTTTTAAGATATTTTTTAAAGTTATGTTATACTAGTAAGACAAAAAGAAAACACTTACATATTGAAGGGATTTTTAAAATATGGAAAAAACACTCGCTGTTAACGCTGGATCATCATCACTAAAATGGCAACTTTATGATATGCCAGAAGAAAAAGTTATTGCTAAAGGTATTTTTGAACGTATTGGTTTGAAAGATTCTATTTCAACAACAAAGTTTGATGATCAAGTGCATAAAAGAGAGCAGGATATTGTTGACCATCGTCAAGCAGTCTTGCTTTTGATGGACGAGTTGATACATTTTAAACTCATTAGCAGTTTCCGTGAGATTACAGCCATTGGTCACCGAGTAGTTGCGGGCGGAGAATTTTTTAATACCTCTACTGTCATCACTCCTGAAGTTTTAGAAGAGATTAAAAACCTTTCAACTTTAGCCCCTCTCCACAACCCAGCAAATGTGCTGGGGATTGAGGCTTTTAAACGTTTGCTTCCAGATGCGCTTGCTGTAGCTGTTTTTGATACAGCCTTTCACACGACATTGCCAGAGAAAGCTTTCCGTTACCCAATTCCAACAAAATACTATACCGACTATGCTATTCGTAAATATGGTGCGCATGGAACTTCACACATGTACGTGTCACGTGAAGCAGCAAAAGTTTTAGGAAAACCACTCGAAGATTTAAAACTTATCACCGCTCACATTGGTAACGGTGCTTCGATTACCGCTATAGAAGGCGGAAAGTCTATTGATACTTCAATGGGCTTCACACCTTTAGCTGGTGTGATGATGGGGACACGTTCTGGCGAAATGGATCCTTCTGTAATTTCTTATATGCTTGAAAGTGATCCTAGCCTACGCTCAGCGCAAGATGTTATAGATGTGCTCAATAAAAAATCTGGCTTACTTGGTGTATCAGAGTTTTCAAGTGATATGCGTGATCTAGAGGAAGCACGTAACTCAGGCGATGAAAAAGCTATCCTCGCCTACGAAATGTTTATTGATCGGTTGAAGAAGTTTATCGCACAGTACTTTGGTGTCCTTAATGGAGCAGATGCGCTTATCTTTACAGCGGGTATTGGGGAAAACGATACCGATGCGCGTCGCGATATTGTAGCCGGTTTGTCATGGTTTGGGATGGAAATCAATCCAGAAAAGAACGTCCGCGGGGCGAATGGCATCATTTCTACTCCAGAATCACGTGTTAAAGTTCTGGTGATACCAACAGATGAAGAATTGGTTATTGCGCGTGATGTTGAAGCTGCAAAAAATAAATAATCTTGTTAAAAGACCATATGGTCTTTTTTTCAGCTAAATTTTATGGTAAAATAGTAGGGATAAAAAAGAATAGAGAAGAGATAGGTAACTATGGCTGATATTAAATATAAACGCGTACTTTTGAAACTTTCTGGCGAAGCTTTAGCTGGGGAAAAGGGGGTTGGAATTGATCCTGAAACAGTGAAAAAAGTTGCTGAAGAGCTCAAAGAAGTATATGCTCTTGGTGCAGAAATCGCCATCGTTTGTGGCGGCGGAAACATCTGGCGCGGCGTGACCGGTGAAAAAATCGGTATGGAACGTGCCCAAGCAGATTATATGGGCATGCTAGCTACTATCATGAACGGCTTAGCTCTTCAAGATACACTTGAAGCACTTGGCGTACCTACCCGTGTTCAAACAGCTATCGAAATGAAAGCTGTCGCAGAGCCTTACATTCGTCGTCGTGCTGAACGTCACCTTGAAAAAGGCCGTGTCGTTATTTTCGCGGGTGGAACAGGTTCACCTTACTTCTCCACAGATACAACTTCAGCACTTCGTGCAGCAGAAATTAATGCGGATGTTATTTTAATGGCTAAAAATGGTGTCGATGGCGTCTACAATGCCGATCCAAAACTTGACGACACAGCAGTTAAATTTGACAATCTTACACACATGGACGTTATCACAAAAGGGCTTCACGTTATGGACTCAACGGCTTCAACAATGTCAATGGACAACCACATTCCACTTGTTGTCTTCAACATGAATGAATCTGGAAATATTAAACGTGTGGTTCAAGGTGAAGAAATCGGAACAACAGTAGAATAAAATAGATAATAAAATAAAAAGGAAAAATCATGGCAAACGAAATTATTGATAATGCAAAAGAACGTATGAATAGCTCATTGAACAGCTTGCAACGTGACCTTGGTCACATCCGTGCAGGTCGTGCCAATGCAAGCTTGCTTGACCGCATCTCTGTGGACTACTATGGCGCGCCAACACCACTGAATCAAATGGCATCAATCACAATCCCAGAAGCGCGTGTGTTGATGATTACACCATTCGATAAAACAATCTTGAAAGATATCGAGCACGCCTTGAATGCAAGTGATATTGGAATCACACCAGCCAATGATGGTTCAGTTATTCGCTTGGTTATTCCAATGTTGACAGAAGAACGTCGTAAAGAGCTCGTTAAAGAGATGGGCAAATACATCGAAGGTGCAAAAGTTGCGATTCGTAACATCCGTCGTGATGCTATCGATACAGCGAAAAAACAAGAAAAAGCTAAAGAAATCACAGAAGATGATTTGAAAGTACTCGAAAAAGACATTCAAACTATAACAGACAATGCTGTTAAAGAAGCAGATAAAATGGCTGCCGAAAAAGAAAAAGAACTTTTGGATGTTTAAGTTTGTATCGTCATTTGATTGTAAAAGATTTTATTCTATATAATCGAAAGAGAGCAAAAAACAATCAGAAATAAACGGCTCTGCGGAGCCGTTTTTAAGGAAAAAGAATGAATAATTTATTAGCAACTACATTTTCAGCGATTATTACGGCTGAGAATGATCAATTTTACTTTTTGCAGAAAGATGATAATATCATCCGTCTGGCAAAGTCAGAAGGAGAACATCAGGTAGGGGATATCGTCACAGGCTTTGCTTATGTAGATAAATCTGACAAGATGTGCATGACAACGCAAGAACCAACTGCAACACGCGAAAAATTCGGCTGGGGTACAGTGACAGATGTGCGTCGTGACTTGGGAGCTTTCGTTGATATTGGTTTAGCGGGGAAAGATATCGTAGTTTCGCTCGACGATCTTCCTTTGCCAGAAGATAAAGAACAATGGCCTAAAAAAGGGGATAAGCTCTTTGTCAAAATCGTCGTTGATGCTAAAGATCGTCTTTGGGGCAAGTTAGCTTGGCATCAATATTTCTGGGAAATGTCAGGACCTGCCTATGATAATATGCAAAACCAAGACTTACGCGGGATTGTTTATCGTAACAAAGAAACAGGTTCCTTCGTCTATCTTCCAGATAATAATATGCTTGGTTTTATTCATCCTAACGAAGCCTTTGGGACACTTCGTATTGGACAAGAGCTTCAAGTACGTGTCATTGGTTTCCGTGACCAAGACCGCAGTTTAAATCTTAGTGCGAAACCACGTGCTTATGAAATGTTGGATGCTGATGCACAGATGATCTTGGCTTATCTTGAAAGTATGGGCGGAAAAATGCCTTTCAATGACAAGTCAGCGCCAGATGATATCAAAGCGACATTTGGTATATCTAAAGGACAATTTAAAAAAGCGCTTGGTGGTTTGATGAAGAATAAAAAAATCACACAAGGACCAGAAGGAACAGAACTTCTCTAATAAATGGCAAAAAAGTTGGAATGATTTCCAACTTTTTTGAGCTTTGAACCTTATTTTCCCAGAAATAACCGCCGTTTGGCATTAAAAGAAAAAAATAAGTGCATGAAAGAGGGACTTTTGTTATAATATCTTCAACTAAGAAGAACGGGGGAAGAGGATGAGTAAAGAAAGAGCAATATTTGCGGGCGGATGTTTTTGGTGTATGGTACAGCCCTTTGAGGAACAAACGGGGATTCTTGCTGTGACAAGCGGTTATACAGGGGGGCATGTGGATAATCCAACTTATGAGCAAGTTTGTAACCATCAGACAGGACATACTGAGGCAGTGGAAATTATCTTTGATAACGAAAAGATTTCTTATGATAACTTGGTAGAGCTTTACTGGGAGCAGACAGACCCAACAGATATGTTTGGTCAATTTGAGGACCGTGGAGACAACTATCGACCTGTCATTTTTTATACCAGTGAATCTCAAAGAAACATTGCTGAAAAATCAAAAGTAGCCCTTCAAAACTCGGGACGTTTTGATCGCCCCATTGTCACCACAATAGAGCCTGCACAAAAGTTCTGGCCCGCAGAGGACTATCATCAAGGATTTTATAAAACAAATCCTGAGCGTTATGCTTTATCTAGCCGCTTACGTCATGAGTTTTTGGAGGAAAACTGGAAATGAGACAGCCTTTTTATACTTATTTGATGCGCCATCGCGCGCCAGTTGAGGTGGATGATGTGACACGTTTAGCTAATCTTGCTTTTGCGGACACACAGTTTCCGAAACAATCAAAAGACTTTGATGAAGTTTCCACATATCTGGAGACCTATGCCCCTTTTTACTTTAACTTGGGACTTTTTGATGATATATGGGCAATGTACTTAGAAGCCTAAAAATGGAGGAAAAACAATGAAAATGGCACACACTTGTTACCGCGTAAAAGACTTGGATGCTTCAATCAAGTTTTATCAAGAAGCTTTTGGCTTTGAAGAAAAACGTCGTCGTGACTTTTTAGAATATGAATTCACTTTAGTTTATCTGACTTTACCTGGTGATGACTATGAATTAGAATTGACTTATAATTACAATCATGAAGCCTATGATTTGGGTAATGGCTATGGGCATATTGCTATTTCGGTTGATAATTTAGAAGAACTGCATACAAAACAAAAACAAGCAGGGTTTGAAGTTACAGAACTTAAAGGGCTTCCTAACTCAGACACACGTTATTACTTTATCATTGATCCAGATGGTTATAAGGTTGAAGTGATTGCGGAGTGAAATAAAATGTAAAAAGACTGAACTGTTTCGGTCTTTTTTTATTTCCATCTGAATATAGCAGCAGCATTTTTCAAGCTTAAAGGATTTCTGCTTTCTCATGAAAAATAAATATTGATGAAAAATTATAAGAAAAATTCCATGTTAGACTAAGCAAAGGAAACAAAAAATAAAGGGAGGAGTTTAAAAAGTACAGTCGAGCCAGAAAAATTTATCTTTGAAAGAAGGAAGTGTTATGAAAATCAAAAAAATTATTGCTGTATCAACTTTAGGACTAGCTCTTTTTGGGGCAAGTCAGATTATGACTACTGCCAAAGTCTCTGCCGATGGTGTTTTTGGCGACAGTGTGGAAAAGATAGAGCGTGCTGTTCGTATCTTGCAAAGTAATTTCACCAAGCATGGACGACAGGTGGCCTATTCTAGGACTTGGCCAGATGCTTCCTGGGGGAAAAAGACCTTGACAGCAGAGTATTATAACTGGGCTGTTTCTCATCAAAGTCAAGCCTTCGTATCTGGAGGACGAAGAGGGTATAGTGGTTGGTACGGTCCTGGTTGGAAAGTTTGGACATCGTCGACAGGCGATTATTATGGAAAAATGGATTGGAAGTATGAAGCAAGGGGCAACAAGTGGTAGGGGAGCATGAATAAAGTATTAAAAGTTACATTGTTGCTTTTATTCTCTTTAGTTAGTGTGATGATGGCTTATATGCGCTACAACGACATTGAGGCGGACAGGCTTACTCAATATGTGAGTAAAACGAATTATATACAAATTTATCCGCCTGAAATAAGAGATGCTGAGCGCTATGAGACAGATGATGTAAAAATACTTGAGCGAAAAGATCTTATCTCAGTTATAGAGGAAGTATCAAGGGAGTACAACACTCCTTTTACTGTTCGTGCTCGCTTTATTGGTGCTGATTATGACGGTAAAGGAAATATCTACTATAGCCGACCAATGGCCAATATAGTCTACTTTCAGTCTGCTTATAAACAACACAGTCAAAAAGAATTTATGGATCATGGTGCAAAAGTAAGAGTGAGCAATGCACCATTTAAAAACTTAACGGATGAACAATACCAGGGTTCGGCAATATTTTTTGAATCAAGTGAAAAAGAGAAAATATTAGAGGCTTTAAGTACAAAAATAAACGGAAAATTTGCGCTAGCCACTAGTCCAAGCAGCTTAGTTTCTCAACCCGAATGGTATAATCCTTACCCTTTAATCACTCGAGTGAATGATATGTACCATTTCCTCATTAAAATGATTTTCTTTTTCTATTTTATTTTCCTTTTTGTATGGCTGATTTTACGAAGTAAAGAAATTGCTATATATGCTCTTAATGGTATAGGAAATTGGGAAATCCTTTTGCGTATTTATATGAGGAGCTTCCTGAGGGTCCAACTTTTTGTATGGTTATTGAATAGCATCTTTCTTTTAAAAGATTTCGATTTTCAATATATGATGTGGTTGAGTGTGTTTATGGGCTTAAGTATGCTTTTAGTTCTGCTTGTTATTGGTATAGTGAGTAGGTCTTCTCTAGCAAACCAAGCCAATAATAAATCTTTCCTCAAACGTGTCCACATCTCGGTTTATCTGGTTAAAGTTTATATCTTTGCTGCCAGTATCTCTACAAGTATGGGGATTATCCTTTTATTGAATAACAGCTTAGGCTTAATGCAGAAGACACCCTTAGATAACTACGGTGTTTTTGCAGGTTGGAATTTAGGTTATTCCGAAGCTAAAGATAGCTCGAGGCATACAGAGATGTTTAAATATATAGAAAGTAACGGTGGTTTACACGCCACCAAGAAACTATTGGGGCATGAGAAACTACAAGATTATCAAGGAATAGAAGTTAATTCTGCTTATCTAGATAAATACTCTGTTAAAGATAATCAGGATAAGCCAATTCATATAGATAAAAGTACAAAAAAAGGTGTTCTGCTCGTCAACGAACGTCATCAAAGTCAATTAGCAGATATAAAAAAAGCTTATAATAGTTTGCTGGGAATGGAGGGAGCCTGGTTTCGTGCAACAGAGCTTCAATTTATTATGATCAAAGATGGACAAAGCATGCCTATATTTGAAGGGGAAGCAGGCGGTGTTTATTCTAACGGAAAAAAACAAGAGCTTATAGCAGATATAATCGAGGTGCACACGGTAAATAATGCCGGGGCCAATACTTACCGTAATATGTTTTACGGTGAAAATACCCTTGGTGTCTTGATTCCGATAAAAGAGAGCGTAGAAAAAACGTATTTAGAGTTACTTCCGAGCTTGAAGAAAGACAAGGTAGCGGCAAATTTTGTCTCCTTTGTCCCTGCATCAAAAATTGCCGAAATTGAGGTGAAACGTTTTATTGGTGAACCGATAACATGGGTCTTTATGAATGTTTTAGCTTTTGTCCTTTTTATTTTGATGATTTTATCGACAACGCTCATCTATTTCAAAATAAATAAGAAAAAATTAGTACTCAGTCGCGTGCAAGGTATTTCATACTTTAGAACATATAAGATACTTTTTATGCTTATTGTTATTCAAAATTTGATTTTCTTAACGCATTCCTTACTACGGGGATATGAGCGAGCAACTATTGAAGCTTATATATTGTACGCTTTTATTGAACTTATCATAGTGTTCCACTTTCTTTCCCGTCTTGAAAAGAAAGAACTAGTCACCACCCTGAAAGGAGCTTAACAAAGCATGATAGAACTACAAGAAGTGACCAAAAAATTTGGTAAACATCAGATTTTCGATCGCTATTCCTTAAGTATTTCAGCTGAGAAAATGACAGCTATCTTAGGAAGAAGCGGAGCTGGAAAGTCAACTCTACTTAATCTTATTGGACTAATCGAAGAAGCGGATTCGGGACAGGTCTACATAGCGGGGAAAAAAGCACCACAGATAAACAGTAAGGAGGCACTGCTTATGCGACGCAATTTTATTTCCTTCCTTTTTCAAAACTTTGCCTTGATTGAAGATGAAAGCATTGAGCGAAATCTAAACATTTCTCTTGTTTATGAAAAAATAAAAGGGACAGAAAAGCGCCGTAGGATGAGAGAAGTTTTAAATCAAGTTGGTATCCCTCATCACTTGAATGAAAAGGTATATGCATTATCAGGTGGAGAAAAACAGCGTGTAGCTCTTGCGCGTGCTTTACTGAAGCGCAGTCAAATCCTCTTGGCTGATGAGCCGACAGGATCTTTAGATGAGCAAAATAGAGTCTTGATACTGGGATTATTACGCCAAGAAGTAGAAAAAGGAAAAACAGTGATCATTGTAACGCATGATCCTGCTGTTGTTGCGGCATGTGATGAATACATTGAAATATAGAGGCTTGACAAAAGCCCCTATATTTGGTAGACTGTTTAAGTATGTTTTTAGCATATAGGCGTGGAAGATAGAATGGTCTATCATCATACCACATCACGAAAAACAATATTATAAGGAGAAATTTATCGTGGCTAAACAAGTAGAAAAACTCGTTAAATTGCAAATTCCTGCCGGTAAAGCAACACCAGCTCCACCAGTTGGTCCAGCTTTGGGTCAAGCAGGTATCAACATCATGGGATTCACTAAAGAATTCAACGCGCGTACAGCTGACCAAGCTGGTATGCTCATCCCAGTTGTAATCTCAGTATATGAAGACAAATCATTTACATTCATTACAAAAACTCCTCCAGCAGCAGTTCTTTTGAAAAAAGCAGCTAAAGTTGAAAAAGGTTCAGGTGAGCCTAACAAAGTTAAAGTTGCAACTGTAACAAAAGCACAAGTTGAAGAAATTGCAAACACTAAGATGGCTGACCTTAACGCTGGTTCACTTGAAGCAGCAATGTCAATGATCGAAGGTACTGCGAAATCTATGGGATTTGTAGTAGAAGGTTAATTCTTAATTAATCATCGCTCATATTCCACACAAGTGGAAGGCTGTTATAATAACAGACAACCGATATTACCACAAGGAGAAATATAGAAATGGCTAAAAAAAGCAAATCAATGCGCGCTGCTATCGAAAAAGTAGACGCAACTAAACTTTACAGCGTTGAAGAAGCAGTAGCACTCGCTAAAGAAGCTTCAATCGCAAAATTTGATGCATCTGTAGAAGTTGCATACAACCTTAACATCGATACTAAAAAATCTGACCAACAAATCCGTGGTGCAATGGTATTGCCAAACGGTACTGGTAAAACTGCTCGTGTTCTTGTTTTCGCTCGTGGCGAAAAAGCTAAAGAAGCAGAAGCAGCTGGTGCAGACTTCGTAGGTGCTGATGAACTCGTGACTAAAATCAACGGTGGTTGGTTGGACTTCGACGTTGTAATCGCAACACCTGACATGATGGCTGTTGTAGGTCGTCTTGGACGTGTCCTCGGCCCACGTAACCTCATGCCAAACCCTAAAACTGGTACTGTAACAATGGACGTAACTAAAGCTATTGAAGAATCAAAAGCTGGTAAAGTTAACTACCGTGCTGATAAAGCAGGTAACATCCACGTACCAATCGGTAAAGTTTCATTCGACAACGAAAAACTTATCGAAAACTTCAAAGCGATCAATGCCGTAGTTGTTGCTGCTAAACCAGCTACAGCTAAAGGTACTTACATCACAAACCTTTCAGTTACTACAACTATGGGTGCTGGTGTTAAAGTTGATACAACAAGCTTCTAAGTTAAAAATAAAAAAGTCTCCTCAGGGAGCTTTTTTTGTATATTTTTAGAAATATATTCGTAATTTTAGTAATTTGGATTAGAAAAGAGTTCTTTTTCATGTTACAATAGTAATATGAAGAAGATGACCCTATTGATAGGCTTTATAGCAGCCGTTTGGATAATTATTTCTATTGGAACAGTATTTGGATTTCCCTTGATAAGTTTACAAATAATTTCGTTACTGTTACTCTTTACAACTTTTCATTTTGTGAAACATGACGGCACTCATGCCGGGCCCTACTTACTCATTATCGATATTTTCTTGGTGTTTTTCCTCTTTATTTTTTATCATTCGCGTTATTTTTTCACATATATCAGATATGATAGTGATGGAACGGAACTTTTTATTATCGCCGGATCATTTATCATATCTCAACTTGTAGGGATATTTTGGGGAAGTCAATTTTATATTAAGTCAAATAAAAAGTAGTGAACTAATCTTCACTACTTTTTTCTGAAAGTTTTTCTAAAATTTCATTGATTTTATCAACTTTGGGCTGAGCAAGGGCTTGGAATTCATTCACTTTTCTTTGAATTTCTTGTCCCGTAAGTTCAGCCTTTTTTGCTTCCACTTTTACGTTTTCTAAGTTAGCTTTGACTTCATCTATCTCTTTACTTAGTCTTGAAAAGATTTCTGAAACATCATTGATGAATTCTTTCATAAGATTTCCTCCGCAATTGCATTAAGATCATAAGTGTGCGCTGTGAAAGCAGCAGAGAAACCATCATCTTCGGCATAGCGGGGAATGAGATGGACGTGAGTATGGAAGACTGTTTGCCCAGCTATTTCCTCATTATTTTGCAAAATATTCATCCCTTTAGCACCGAGTGAATCCACAAGTTTATTGGCAATTTCTGGGATTTTAGAGAAAAGCTGTGCGGCTTGCTCAGGGGCCATCGCCAATAAATTCCGTGTGTGTGTTTTAGGCACAACTAAAGTATGGCCTTTTGTTGTCTGTGTGATATCAAGAAAGGCCATCAAGTTATCATCTTCGTAGATTTTCGTACTTGGAATTTCACCCGCAATTATTTTACAAAAAATACAATTATCCATAAGAAATCTCCCTGTTCATTTGTAGAGTTTCAAAAGTTGAACACTACTTTGTTATAAGTAAATTATAACAAATTCTTTTACTTTTGCTTAGTGAGACTTGTTAAGATATATTTTTTATAAGTTTGTGACAAAAATTATCATTTTTTGAGCAGCAAAAATTAAGAAAAAAGAGATGACATTAGAGGGAAGCAAAAGAAGAAGCGATATGATAAAATTAACTTATACTAAATTTGAATAGAAATGGAGATATTAACGTGGCTCTAAAAATAAATAACGTGACTGGAGGCTACTTTGGCAATCCGGTTCTTGAAGATGTAAGCTTTGAGATAGCGGACGGAGAATTGGTTGGACTCATTGGTCTCAATGGTGCGGGTAAATCAACAACTATTCAGGAAATTATGGGATTGCTCACACCTTACTCTGGTCAGATCGAATTGGATGGAATTACGCTCCAAGAAGATCTTGAAGGTTATCGTAAAAAGATTGGCTTTATCCCGGAAACACCAAGTCTTTATGAGGAATTAACGCTTCGTGAGCACATCGAGCTCACAGCTTTAGCTTATGGCGTTCCTGTAGAAGAAGCAATGCCTCGTGCAGAAGAACTCTTAAAAACCTTCCGTTTGGAGGATAAGTTGGACTGGTTCCCCGTCAACTTTTCTAAAGGGATGAAGCAAAAGGTGATGATTATTTGTGCCTTTTTGACGGACCCAAGTCTTTACATTATTGATGAACCTTTTCTAGGTTTGGATCCTTTAGCGATTCAAGATTTAATCACACTTATGCTTTCCATGCGTGATGCCGGAGCTTCAATTTTGATGAGCACGCATATTCTCTCAACCGCAGAAAAGTTCTGTGACAAATTTGTCATTCTTCATGAAGGTAAGGTGTTGACTGCAGGGACTATGGAAGATTTACGTGCCAAATTTGGCAAGGAAGAGGCCAGCTTGGATGAAATTTACTTAGAATTGACGAAAGGTGTAAATGCTCATGAATAGCTTATTTGAAGAACGCCGCAAAGTATACTATCGGCAAAATCTCAAATATTTGCGTTATGTTTTTAATGATCATTTTGTCCTCTTTTTGATGATTTTATTGGGCGCTTTAGCCGTACAGTATGCTCAATTTTTACAAGCTCACAGTTTAAACACTGCGGGAAAAGTTGGCTTAGTCTTTTTAATTACAATTCTAAGCCAGATTTTTGGAAGATTGGCCAGCTTCGTGGAACCTGCGGATAAGGTATTTCTCTTACCGCAAGAAAATGCAGTGCGCAAACATTTACTTTCGTCTTGCCTTCGTTCCCTTCTCTTCCCTGCGCTCATTAGTCTGGTTTTAGTTGGCATTGTGGCACCTCTTTTAAAATGGTCTTTCCTCTATCTATTGCTATGGTTTGTCCTTTTAGTTTTATTAAAAGCAGCGGGTTTAGGCCTTCGCTTACGGCAACTCATGCCCAATGGAATTATTTCTTGGGAGAGGCTTATTGCCTACGAAGAAAACCGCAAAACGAATACGTTACGCTTTTTTGCCCTTTTTACCAATGTCAAAGGACTGAAAACACAAAGTCGTCGTCGCAAATATTTAGATTTCCTCTTACCTAAAACACTGCGGACCTATGAATATCTTTTCAGTCGTGCCTTTTTGCGCTCAGGAGATTATCTCTCACTGACCTTGCGTTTAATTGCGCTGAGTGTGCTTTCTTTAATCTTCATTGGCAATCCGATTCTTGCTGTTATTTTAGCATCGGTCTTTAATTACTTGTTGCTTTTTCAACTTTTTGCATTGCAAGATTCTTTTGATTATCAAGTTTTGACGCGAATCTATCCGTTACGTCAGTCTTCAAAATTTTCAGCGATTAAGAATGTACTTTCACGTATAATGCTTTTTGCAACAGTCGTAGAAGTCATCTTTGGCTTAATCTTTCTGCAAGTACGCCTTTATCTGATTGTGCTTTTACTGGTGAATTTCCTCTTAGTGAAATTTTATATAAAAATGCGTTTGAAAGGCAAATAAAAAACAGCTTAAGTCACTGCCCTTAAGCGAAGAAAAATAAAAAGTTCCAACAGTGTAAAAGCTGTTGGAACTTTTTTGTTTCCTCACGTAAGAATCCTAATACAAATGAAACTCTAACGAAATCATTTTGACATCAAAACTACAAATGTTAGAATTAAATAAGAAACATTATTAGATATATGTAATAAAAGACTTGTAAAATACTTGACGAGGGAAATGCTATGACTTATAATCAGCCAGCACAGCACAGCACAGCACAGCACAGCACAGCACAGCACAGCACAGCACAGCACAGCACAGCACAGCACAGCACAGCACAGCACAGCACAGCACAGCACAGCACAGCACAGCACAGCACAGCACAGCACAGCACAGCACAGCACAGCACAGCACAGCACAGCACAGCACAGCACAGCACAGCACAGCACAGCACAGCACAGCACAGCACAGCACAGCACAGCACAGCACAGCACAGCACAGCACAGCACAGCACAGCACAGCACAGCACGCGGTAGATAATAACCGCCTCTTTTTGCTTGCCCCCAAACGCTCTGGACCACTGGAGCGTTTTTTCCGTCCTCTGACCCTTCGTGCGGAGGGTCAGGTAAAGATAAAAAAATCATAAAGAATCATAAAGAAAGGGAAAAGGTATTATTATGACACCAGAAAAGAAACGAAAACTACGGAACATTGCACTCCTCTCCTTGCTTGGCTTAATTGGCGGGACCATGGCCTTCCAAGCCTTTAACCAACAAGCCATCAATGACCGAGAAAACACTGTACAGGTCAATGTCGGTGGCCGTGTGCACGACTACTACAATAGAGACACCGAAAACAAGGATGTCTTTGTGAAAAACTATGGCGAACGTCCCATCATGGCCCGTATCCGCCTGTCCGAGTTCTTGGAGTACCAAAGAGGACGAGTCCTTTACACCGCTCGTTGCTGGCAGTGAACGCAACAACTTAGCGACTTGGATCACTTGGATCCCAAGCGCAAACAATATCAATCAGCGTGCCGATACCGGGAACTCTAGCGCCTTTAACCGCTACGCTCAGCTGACCTTTGGCTGGAGCCGTGAAGGCGAAACAGCCCCGTGGTACATGCCAACCTTCAACCATGACAACTTAGATCTAAGGACTGCAGCTGCCGGTCATGCCCGGGACTATATCGCAGGCGCAGGGGCGACCGATGGGACAACCGATGGTACCACCCACCCTGGGGATGGTACGGATGCCTACTGGTCAAGTGGGGATACCTTTGATAACAGTGCAGGGATATGGCCGGGGGCTACCCTTGAAAATGAAGCCGCACAAAACCTGCGCCAGCAACGTGCCCCAATGACCATTGAACAGTGATCTAATCTCCTCCCTTACCAACAAATTGGGGACTTCTGGGTGGTGGACCACACCACAGGCTGGGCCTATTGGGCCTCGCTCTTGGAGCCCGGAAAGGCCAGCTCTTACCTTCTGGATGCCGCAGAACTGACCGAGGTCATCGAAGATACAGTCTTTAACGGCAGCTATTATTATGGTATCCATGTGGACAGCCAACTGATCAGCCCGGATAACAGTGAGGAGTTTCTCCCGGGTGGCGACAGCCGTTTAGAAGCTTTCCTTACAGGAATTAAGAACAACTCGATGAATGATGAAGGAACGACAAACCCACGTTATGAGGTTGACTCTCCACCGTCAGACTTTAACTTTGACACTATGCTTCCTGGCCGTGTCTTTACTATGGCAGGGGAAGAGTACCTCTACCTTGAAGACATGGGCAACAGTAACCATATGATTATCCGTCACGAAGCTATTCGCGAGACAAGTTTCAACGACCAGCCACAAGTTCTGAGCAACTGGTTCAGTGGCCTTGACGCTGAGGTTCAGGCCATGGTTCAACCTGTGTCAATACCAACAGCAGTACCGGGCATTTCCGATGCCGCAGCGGCACCTTGGGAGGTATACCGTTGGATACCTGCAGAGTGGGCAACAGCTACTCGATTTGACGCTGTCAGAGCGGATAGAACCGCTGTGAATAGTTCTGGCACGACACAAGCTTTTGCGCTTTCAATGGCAGATGTTATTCACCTGTCTACCGAAACAGGACCTTTCACAAACAAGGATACACGTACTGGTGCCCGTGGCAGTTGGTGGTGGCTCCGTACTCATAATACTAGTCATGCTTGGGCTGTGGGTTGGGGTAACTTTGGTGGTCGGCTACATGGCGCTACTCTCCCAAACCATAGCAATCATGCTGGTGGTGTCCGCCCCGCCATCATTATATACCAGTGAAAGCTGGGAATGAAAAGACCTCAAGGTCAATATCCTTAAGTCAGTAAACCATCAAACCATTGTTTTGATGGTTTTTTTATTAGACAGGTACTCGTTCCAGATGGGAAAGTTGAGCAGGAGCTAAACGTTGAGAATAAAAGCCACTGATTCCTGAAATCAGTGGCTTTTATTAATGATAGTGCAGCTTAAGCTGTTTTTTATTTTGCAATGATTTTTGTTCCATGGACAAAATTTGTCCCCGTCAATTTTGCATATTCTTCAAAGTTATCGACAGTTACACCTCCGCCAATAATAATAGCAATTCTTCCATTCGCATATTTAACAAGGTCTGCAATTTTTTCGGTATTGAGGGGTTTGTCAAGACTGTCACCATGCATAAGAATCTTTTCTACGCCAGCTTCGATGAGTGTATCAATAGCTTTATATTGGTCTTCAATCTCATCAAAGGCCATATGGAAGGTTACAGGAAGGCCTTGAGAGGCCACCAGAAGTGTTTCAAGGGCTTCAAGGTCAATTTGATTGTCTTCTGTTAGAGCGCCTAAAACGAGATTTTGTGCACCAGCTTCAATCGCTTTGAGAATATCATTTTCCATGATTTTTAATTCATAAGAATTATAGACAAAATTGCCTCCACGTGGGCGGATGATAACAGCTAGAGTAGTTTTTTGGTCTCCGATAAATTCAGCGGCTTGCTGAATGACACCATAGCTCGGTGTTGTCCCACCCACAGCAAGGTTATCACAAAGTTCGATACGCTCCACTCCTGCAGCAATGGCTTGAGGAATTTCAGTAAAATTTTCAACACAAAGTTCACGAATAATCATTGGCTTCTTTATTTCCTTTTCTGACTTTTTCTTTATTATAACAAAAAAAGCAGCTTTGCTGTTTTTAATGAGTGAATAAGCGATGGGATATAAAATATTACATAAATAGAAGAAAGACTTTCTTGGGTGTTTGGGTTTTCCTTATTTCCTGTGAGGAGTTGAAGTCAGAAAAATTAAAGCGCATGAGGAAATGCTATAATAGACCTATGTTAAAAAAATTGAAAAAGCCTATCTATACTTAGAAAAAAATCTAGAAAGTCTCAGCTGTCCTTTATGTCATGCTCCCTTTTCTTTGGAGCCTTATGCACTACGTTGTGTGAATAAGCATACCTTCAATTTGAATAAAAAAGGATATGTCAACTTTTTACAAACTAAAGCAGATACGGAACATTATACAAAGAAGATGTTTGAACCAAGACGTCGCTTAATCGCGGCTGGAATGTACGCACCTGTACTTAAGGAGATTGAAACAGCCCTTTTACCTGGCAATTTGTTGGATGTGGGTACAGGTGAAGGTAAGTTTTTGGAGTTATTGCCTTATCAAGGAAACAAGTTTGGTTTTGATATTGCCAAGGATGGTATTGAAATGGCGACAGACTTGCCCTTTTCAGCCTTTCTAAGTTTGGCAGATTTGACAAGATTGCCCTTTGCTGACGCTTCTATTTCGAGTGTCTTAAATATTTTTACACCTTCCAACTATAAAGAATTTAACCGGGTGTTACAGTCAGAGGGAAATATCATCAAGATTGTACCTGATCGATATTATCTTCAAGAGCTGCGTAAAGTATATGGCTTTCCTGTTAACTATGACAATACAGAAGTGATGCAACGCTTTAAGCAAGAATATCCCAATGCCGTGGAAAAAGAACTACATTATAGCTTTGAGATTCCTGAGGCACTTCGTTTAGATTTTCTAGAAATGAGTCCTTTAGAATGGGCGGTATCTCCGGAGATAAAAGAAGCAGCGAGGAAAAATCCCCCCACTCAGGCAACGATTCACGTGCAAGTTTTAATCGGACAAAAATAAAAAACCTCTTCTTGAGGTTTTTTCTGTTAGAAAATAAAAGTTATTATTTCATGAGTAGGTGTACGATCTTTTTGATTCCTTTTTTGCAAACAAGGAAAACGATAAAACCAACAACAAGAGCAGCTGGAACGGCAACTAAACTGCTTGTCATTGTAATAAAAATATAGACCATCATGGCCATGATGACTGAAAAGCTGGCAACATTGAGAAAGAAAGTCAGCTCGTGGACACGCGTTGTAAGATGGCTTTCTTGTTCATGTAGCTCATCATAAGAATAGTATTCTTGCTTCTCATAGAAATCGTTTAAATTTTTTAATTCCATAGTTTTTTTCCTAAGTTTTCCTGATAATTAAGCTCTACACTACATCATAACAAATTATGTAAATGTTTGCAATACAATTTTGTGTCTTATGTTACATTTTTGTTAACCATAAAATAAAATAAAATGAAAATCTAGCGTGTCAAGAGCGATAAATAGTGATATAATTGAGTCTATGATTAAAATTACTACTACCGCAGAAAGTGTGGAGCAAGCCAAAGCTCTACTTGCTGCTGGAACTGACAACCTTTATATTGGTGAAGCCGAGTATGGGTTACGCTTACCCACAGCGCTTAGCTATGATGAGATTCGTGAGATTACAGCCCTTGCACATGAAGCAGGGAAAACAGTGACTGTTGCTGTAAATGCACTGATGCACGTTGACATGATGGCTAAAATCAAACCCTTCTTAGACTTCCTGCAAGACATTCAAGTAGACCGCATAGCCGTAGGAGATGCAGGCGTTATCTTTGTCCTTCAAAGAGACAAATATGACTTGCCATTTACTTATGATGCTTCTACAATGGTGACTTCAAGCCGCCAAATCAACTTCTGGGCAGGGCAAGGTGCTGTCGAAGCTGTATTGGCACGTGAGCTTCCCAAAGCTGAACTTGAAGCCATGACGGGAAACTTAGATGTACCCGGCGAGGTATTGGTCTATGGCGCAACGGTTATCCATCAAAGTAAACGTCCTTTAGTGCAAAATTACTATAATTTTATTAAGACAGAAGAGACGGGAAAAGATCGTGAACGTAATCTTTTTGTTTCGGAACCTAAAAAGGAAGATACCCACTATAGTATCTTTGAAGACAATCATGGCACACACATTTTTGCTAACGATGATCTTAATATGATGAGTGAGCTCTCGGATCTGGTAAAAATGGGCTTTGACCACTGGAAACTGGATGGTATTTTTACACGCGGTGCGGATTTTGTTGCCATTACGAAGTTGTTTGTTGAAGCGAAAAATGCTATTGAAGCAGGAAATTTCACTGCAGACAAGGCTTTTCAGCTTGAAGAAGAAGTGCGTAAACTTCATCCAGCAGGGCGTACTTTATCACATGGCTTCTATGACTTAGACCCAGGTAAAATTAAATGATGAAGGCCTTGTATTTTGAAGAATTTGGGGAGAGTGATGTCCTTAAATATGGTGAAGTTCCCTTGCCGCAAGTGCGAGAAGATGAAGTTCTAGTTAAAACAGCATATATTGGTCTCAATTTTGCAGATATTTATCGCCGCCGAGGAGGCTATCATATCGAGGAACACCACCCTTATATTAATGGATACGAGGGCTCTGGTGAAATTGTCGAAGGAAAGCAGAAAGGAAGAAAAGTTCTTTTTGTTGATGTTCCCTTTGCCAATGCCGAATATGTCGCTGTACCTAAAGAAAAGCTGATTTATTTGCCTGATCATATTGATTTAAAGTTAGCTGCCAGTATTGGTCTTCAAGGTTTAACTGCAGATTTCTTAGCGCATGATTTGGGAAAAAATCAAGCAGGGGATAAAGTATTTGTTACGGGAATTAGTGGCGGTGTCGGGCAGATCTTGTCCCAAATTCTTGTGGCAGATGGCATGGAAGTATATGGTACGGCGTCAAGTGCAGAAAAACAAGCTTTGGCTCTTTCTCGTGGTGTGCGTCAAGTCTATCCAAGTCGAACAGATGAATGGCGCCAAACCTTGGCTATTAAATTTGACACGGTTTATGATGGTGTGGGCAGCACTGTGAATAAAAATTTAGAGCTTTTGAAGAACAGAGGACGCTTGATTTTCTTTGGCATGGCAGGAGGAAATCCACCACAAATTGATCTCGTGAAGATGATGTCCCAATCCAAAAGCATCCTAACGGGTGACTTATGGGATTTTTTGACCAGCTTTTCAGAAAGGGAACGCCGAAGTCAACGTCTCTTTGATTACTTTGAAAGAGGAGAAGTTGAAACAGCTGAAGCAATTGTATTTCCCTTATCTGAAGGTAAGGAAGCGCATCAGTATTTAGAGTCTGGAAAAAATATTGGCAAGGTTTTATTAAAACCATAGTTTATTATTAAAGAAGTTTTGGTCGGCAGACCTTATCAAAAATCTTATCTTGAAAATAGGAGAAAAAATGCAAGAAAATTATACAAGACCTGAGGTACTTTCACCTGCAGGCACATTGGAAAAACTCAAAGTTGCGATTGATTATGGCGCAGATGCTGTATATATTGGTGGACAAGCCTATGGCTTACGGTCACGCGCAGGTAACTTTACCTTTGATGAGATGCGTGAAGGCGTAGAGTACGCCTCAGCTCATAATGCAAAGGTATATGTTGCGGCCAATATGGTCACACACGAAGGAAATGAAGAAGGTGCGGGCGAATGGTTCCGTACACTGCGTGATTTAGGAATTTCTGCAGTTATCGTTTCGGACCCTGCATTGATTGCAATTTGTGCAGCTGAAGCGCCAGGTTTACCTATTCATCTTTCTACACAATCTTCAGCAACGAATTACGAAACTTTAGAATTCTGGCAAGGTTTAGGTCTGGAACGTGTCGTTTTAGCCCGTGAAGTTTCAATGGAAGAATTGGCGGAAATCCGTAAACATACATCTGTAGAAATTGAAGCCTTTGTCCATGGTGCCATGTGTATTTCTTATAGTGGACGCTGCGTTCTCTCAAACTATATGAGTATGCGTGATGCCAATCGTGGCGGTTGTTCACAATCGTGTCGTTGGAAATATGACCTTTATGATATGCCTTTTGGTAGTGAGCGCAAATCAATCAAAGGTGAAATTCCCGAAGAATTTTCAATGTCTGCTGTGGACATGAGCATGATTGAACATATTCCTGATATGATTAAAAATGGTGTAAATTCCTTGAAAATTGAAGGACGTATGAAATCTATTCACTACGTTTCGACAGTTTCAAATGTTTACAAAGCGGCCATTGATGCTTATTTAGAAAGTCCGGAAAAGTTTGAAGCTATTAAGTCAGATTTGGTCGATGAACTTTGGAAAGTTGCGCAACGTGAGTTGGATACAGGTTTTTATTATGGTATTCCTGATGAAAATAAACAACTTTTTGGTGCACGTCGTAAAATTCCAGAATACAAGTTTATTGGCGAGGTTGTTGCTTACGATGAGGACAGTAAGGTGGCGACAATTCGTCAACGTAATGTCATCACAGAAGGCGACACTATTGAATTTTATGGACCAGGTTTCCGTCATTCCGAAACAACAATTAAAAACTTACGCTTGGCAGAAACAGGAGAATCCATCGATCGTGCTCCAAATCCAATGACACTTTTACATATTGATGTGGAAACTCCTGTACAACCTGGAGATATGATTCGTAAATCAGGTGCAGGCTTAATCAATCTTTACGAAAAATCAGGTGCGGCTAAAACAGTGCGTGCTTAAAAAGATCGAATAGAGGAGTGCAATGACAGAAAAGACAAGATTAGGCGTTTATTTTGGTACTTTTGCTCCTTTTCATAAGGGGCACCAGCAACAAATCTACAAGTGCGCTGCACTTAATGATCAGGTTCTCTTAGTTGTATCAGGCTATACTCATGATCGAGGGGACAAGATTGGCTTGCCTTTAGCCTTGCGTTATCAGTACTTACAGGAAGCTTTTGCGGACGAAGACGATATTGATGTTGCAATGTTAGACGAAACGGATTTACCTCCGATGCCCCAAGGATGGGATGCTTGGTTTACACGTTTGTTTGACTTATTAAAAAATTACCAGAGTCAGGAAATTACTTTTTATGTGGGAGAGCCGGAATATGTGACGGAGCTAAGCGCACGTTTTCCGCAAGATTCGCATACTTATAAGGTAGAAATGGCTGATAGGCAAGACATTAAGATATCCGCAACAGAGATACGTGCACATCCACTGTTACACTGGAACGAGATCAATCCCGTCTTTCGTAGACACTTCACTAAAATTGTGGGTATAATTGGTGGCAGGCAAAGTGGCAAATCAACCTTAGCCAGACGTTTAGCGCGTTCTTTTAACAATGCCCCTTTTGCAAAGGACATTGAACAGGCTATCACTTCCGCTGGCAACCAAGGTATCATCTTTATTGACAATACCTTATCTCCAGATATGGATCTGGTGCTTTTAATTCCATCGGATAATGACGAAGCGCTTTTAAGGGAGATAGCCGAGCAAGGACTTGCTGAAAAAGTTGTACGTTTAGATGATGAAGAAACGGTGCGTGACACACGCGCTTATCTCGGGCGTTATTACCATGCTATTGATGCGATTAGTCAGTATACAGGGATTCAAATTGACCGTTTAAAATATTAGGAGAGGAAACATGGTTAACCAAAAGTTATCAAGTGCCGAAGCCTACACATGGCAAGTTATTCAGGAGCATTATGATGAAATTCCCCAACTTTCGATTACAGATTTGGCAGAATTAGCGCATTGCTCCTTGTCAACGATTAATCGCACAGTAAGGAAGAAAGGTTTTTCAGGCTATGCCGAATTTCGCTATTCCATAAAAGAAAAGCCCCTTCCCAATATTAATGGATTTTCAAATGAAGTTTTGGCTGCAATTGGTAAAAACGAAGAGGAACTCTTACGTACGATTCATAATATTTCGGCTCCTGCTATCGAACAGGCTGTGCGTGCTATTGACCAAGCAGATGAGATCATTCTCTTTGCGCGTGGTCTTTCCACTCATGCTGCTGCAGAGATGATGAAGAAGCTCCAACTTTTCCATAAGCCAGTGACGCTTCATGATGACTATAAGTATATGACTTATTATGCAAGTTTTGTCAAAGAGAACAGCTTAATCATCAATCTGTCCTTGAGTGGCGAAACTTCAGAACTGATTGAAGCAACGGAAGTGGCAAAAGCCCATGGCGCAAAAATTTTGACCTTGACTGTAACGGAGCAAAGTCCCTTAGTACGTCTCGCAGATGTCTCCCTCATTGGCTATAAAAGTTCTTTAGAGGTGAACTACTTTGATCTTGATGTCCATAGTCGACTGCCCTTGTACATTTTAGTACGTGTCCTCTTTGACGCTTACTCTATTTATAAAAAACAATGAAAACAAATAAAAAGCAAAGCAAGTGAGCTTTGCTTTTATTATCGTTCTTTTTGCTTTAGCAAATTAGAACGATAATACGCAGGGAGCGAATCGAGCAACAACGGCTGCCTCCTTCATTTTGTAAGCGATATTTTAGGAAGTATTTCCTGCCTTCTTTATCCAATGGGAAACTTTTCCAAATAAGAAAATGCTATCATGTTAATGTAAGCGATTTCGGTGTAAGGAAATCGAAAAAAGGAGGTTCCCCATGGAGGGAGGAAAAATGAAACAAAGAATTTCGTATGCTTTAGGTGCTTTGGGTCACGATACCTATTATGCAGCAATTAGCGTATTCTTTATTGCTTTTGTTACGAGTCAAATGTTTGCAGGAAGTGAACATGAAGATGCAATGATTGCTCTCGTGACATCACTTGTCGTCATTATTCGATTGGTAGAAATTGTTTTTGATCCCATTATTGGGAGCATTATTGACAACACGCGCACGCGTTGGGGAAAATTTAAACCTTGGTTGGTGGCTGGCGGTTTGATTTCCTCTGTGATGATTGTCCTGATGTTTTCAGACTTTTTTGGATTAGCCAAAAGTTCAAATACAACCTTATTTATTATTGTCTTTATCATTTCTTTTGTCATTCTGGATGCTTTTTATTCCTTCAAGGATATTGCCTTTTGGTCAATGATTCCTGCGCTTTCTGAAAAGAACGAAGAACGTGAGTCACTCGGAACGTTTGCGCGTTTTGGTTCAGCTATTGGTGCTCAAGGAACAACTATTCTCGTTATCCCGATTACCTATGGCTTCACTCAACTCATGACGGGCCACCATGCACAAGGTGCATCCGGTTGGTTTGCTTTCGGTGTCATTGCTGCGATTGTTTCAGGTGGGACAGCTTTAATTACAGCTTGGGGGACTCAAGAAAAGGATTCTGTTATCCGTCAACAATCACAAAAAACAACAACTATTGATGTGTTTAAAGCATTATTGAAAAATGATCAGCTGATGTGGTTATCCTTGTCTTATATCTTGTTTGCTTTAGCCTATGTGGCAACAACAGCAACTTTGATTTTGATGTTTACCTTCGTTTTAGGACAAGCTGCACTGTATTCAATTACAGGGATTGTCGGCTTTATCGGCTCTATCGTCTTAGTGCCACTCTTCCCTGCCTTAGCGAAGAAGTTTGGCCGTCGTAAAGTTTTGACAGGCGCAATCCTCTCCATGCTTATCGGTTATGCTTTCTTTATCTTTGGAAGTTCAGTGCCAATGACAATTCTCGGTCTTATCTTTCTGACTACACCCTACCAGCTTGTATTCTTATCTGTTTTGATGACTATCACAGACTCTGTCGAATATGGACAATGGAAAAATGGTGTGCGTAATGAAGCAGTCACTTTGGCAATGCGTCCTTTACTTGATAAAATTGCCGGTGCTTTCTCAAATGGGATCTTCGGATTTGTGGCGATTGCAGCTGGTATGACCGGTTCAACTTTTGATCCTAATAAGGTTTACGGGGTTACAACATTTAAGCTTTATGCTTTCGCTCTTCCAGCCGTTCTGATGATTATCTCACTCACTATTTATCTTCTTAAGGTGAAATTAACAGAGAAACGTCATAAAGAAATTGTTGCTGAACTCGAAAATAAATTAAAATAAAGATAAGGACTAGCGGTGACGCTAGCTCTCCTTATTTAAAGAAGGTGAATGATGGAAATAACAACAAAAGACTTTGGCTTAGGTGCGCATTTGATTTGTTTAACCAATAAGACAGGAGATACGCTCTCATTGAGCAATTATGGTGCCCGAATTGTGGATTGGACAGTCAATGGTAAGAAAATCGTTTTGGGCTTTGATTCTACACAAGAGTATGTGGAAAAAGACAATTATCCTGGTGCCACAATTGGCCGAACAGCTGGTCGTATCAAAGACGGACAAGTGGAGATAGCGGGAAAGACCGTGCAATTGCAGCAAAATGAAGCTGCGCAAACCTTACATGGAGGGCAAGATTCCTTTGAAAGCAAACTCTGGCAGTTTGAAGTCTTTCAGGAAGCAGAACAAGCAAAAGTTCAATTTTACTTGACGTCAAACGATGGCGAAAATGGTTATCCGGGACAAATGCAGGTGACTGTGACCCACAGTTTTGATGAAAATGGAGCTTGCTCCATTGAATATGATGCCGTTTCAGATAAAGACACGGTGTTTAACCCCACAGGTCATGTTTACTTTAATTTATCCGGGGATGTCGGTCAAAGTATTGACAATCATTTCTTGCGTTTAGGCGCCTCTCGCTTTATTCCTTTGCTGGACAAGAGCGAAGTGGTACGTGGAGATATTGCTGAGTTAGCAGGTACAGATTTAGACTTGCGTTCAGGTAAAAAGCTCTCGGAAGTCTTTCAAAGCACTATGGAGCAAGTGACTTTGGTTGATGGCCTTGATCATCCTTTCCTTTTAGATGAGCCAAGCATAGAGAAAGAGCAAGCACGTTTAAGCTTTGAAGATTTAAGTGTTTCTGTTTATACTGATCGTCCAAGTATTGTCATTTTTTCTGCCAATTTTGGCGAATCTGGTGCAGTGTATCAAGGGAAAAAAGAAGTCAATCATGGCGCAATCACTTTTGAAACACAAGTGGCGCCAGGCAGTCAGCAAATTCCGGAGTTGGGCGATATCACACTCAAAGCAGGCGAGAAATACTATTCAAAAACAATTTATAAACTTCATAAAGAAGAGAAAAAATGAGGAAAAGAAAATGACAACAATCGTAGAAAACAGTAAAGTTTTAACAGCATTAACAAATAGTTTTGAAAAAGTCTTTGGAGATACAGAAAATGTGGAATATTTCTTTTCTCCAGGACGTATTAACTTGATTGGTGAACATACAGACTATAATGGCGGCTACGTCTTCCCCGCTTCAATCACAATTGGGACAACAGGTCTGGCCCGTTTACGTGAGGATACAAAAATCAGACTTTTTTCACAAAACTTTCCGGAAGCAGGTCTTATCGAATTTGATTTAACTGAGGTCAAGGAAAAAGAGGATGACAGTTGGTCAAATTATGTTAAAGGAATGATTGTGATGCTTCAAGGCGCAGGCTATACCATCGATAAAGGTTTTGAACTACTTATTAATGGTGAAATTCCAACAGCTTCTGGTTTATCATCTTCAGCTTCTTTAGAGCTTTTAGTCGGTGTAGTTTTAGACGACTTGTTTAACTTACAAGTCCCACGTTTGGAGCTTGTGCAACTCGGACAAAAAACTGAAAATGAATTCATTGGTGTCAACTCTGGTATTTTGGACCAATTTGCGATTGGTTTTGGTGAAGTGAAAAAAGCAATTTTGTTGGACTGTAATACTCTTAAATATGAAATGGTACCCGTAGAGTTACGTGATTATGATATTGTCATCATGAATACAAATAAACCACGTGCTTTAACAGAATCAAAATATAATGAGCGTTTTGCTGAAACACGTGAAGCATTGAAACGTATGCAAAGTAAGTTAGCTATCGAATCACTAGGGGAACTTTCTAATGAGGAATTTGACGCTAACACAGACTTGATTGGCGATGAAACCTTGATTAAACGTGCACGCCATGCCGTATATGAAAATAACCGTACTAAAATAGCTCAAAAAGCTTTTGTTGCGGGTAATTTGACGAAATTTGGTGAATTACTTAATGCTTCACATGCTTCCCTCAAAGACGATTATGAAGTGACGGGGATTGAGCTTGATACGCTGGCTGAAACCGCACAAAAACAAGCAGGAGTGTTAGGTGCACGTATGACAGGTGCAGGCTTTGGAGGTTGTGCAATTGCTTTAGTTGCACATGATAAAGTCGCTGATTTTGAAGAAGCAGTTGGTGCGGAATATGAAAAAGTAGTTGGCTACCCAGCAAGCTTCTATGTCGCCCAAATCGGTTCAGGATCAACAAAACTGGATGTGGAGTAGGAAAAGTAAAAATGGATAAATATCAAGCTATTCAAGAATTTATTAATTTAGCAGAAAAAAATCATCGAATTGAAACGCTTGATAAAATATATTGGCGTAATCAATTGCTCCATTTCTTGGGCATGAACGATTGGGACGAACCACAAGTTACGGAAGAACATGAGCCTCTGATTTTAATGGACCAACTCATGACACTTGCGCGTGAAAATCACGCTTTTCCGCCTGAAGAGGAAGAGTTTTATGAAGCGGCACTGATGGATTTTATTAGCCCAACCCCCGGTCAAATTAATCGTGAATTTTGGAAAAATTATCAAGAGAGCCCGAAAAAAGCGACAGACTATTTCTATGGACTGACTCAGGAAATTAATCAGGTTAAGACAAGAGATATTGCAAAAAATATTGCTTTTAATCATCATTCAAAATATGGTGATTTAGAAATCACCATCAATCTCTCGAAACCGGAGAAAGATCCTAAGGCTATTGCTGCAGCTAAATTGATCAAGGATTCCAGTTATCCAGCTTGTGCGCTCTGTATTGAAAATGAAGGGCTTTATGGTGGAGGAAATAAAGCAGCACGCAGCAATCATCGTCTTATCCGCTTAAAACTGCACGATGAAGAATGGGGCTTTCAATATTCGCCTTATGCTTATTATAATGAACACTCCATTGTGCTGAACAACGTGCACAAGCCAATGAAAATTAATCGCCGTTCTTTTAGTAATCTCTTGGAATTTTTGGATTTGTTCCCTCACTATATGATTGGGTCCAATGCTGATTTACCAATTGTCGGTGGCTCTATTTTGACCCATGATCACTATCAAGCAGGACGTCATGAATTTCCGATGGCTAAAGCTAAGTTGCGGGAACAAGTAGTCTTTAAGAATTTCCCAGAAGTAGCTGTTGGTATTGTGAATTGGCCCATGAGTGTGTTGCGTTTGTCTTCTGAGGACAAAGGGCAGCTTCTGACACTTGCGGACTTTATCTTGAAGAAATGGCAACAGTATTCGGATACAAGTATTGATCTTCTTGCGCATTCTGCTGATGGTACGCCACACCATACGATTACACCGATCGCTCGTAAACGTGATGATGCTTACGAGATGGATCTGGTCCTGAGAGATAATAATGTTAGTGACACTTACCCTGATGGAATCTTTCATCCCCATGCCGACCTCCACCACATCAAGAAAGAAAATATTGGTCTGATTGAGGTCATGGGTTTGGCTGTTTTACCTCCAAGATTGAAAGATGAACTGCAAGAAGTGGAACAATACCTCTTAGGGAAGCCACATCATATGAAAGAGATGCACTTACCTTGGGCACAAGAGTTAAAAAATCAAGGAAACTTTACTGAAGAAAATGTCTCAGAGTATGTCCGTGAAGCAGTTGGAGCTGTCTTTACAAGAGTACTGCAAGATGCGGGAGTGTTTAAAGATAACGAAGCAGGACATGCTGGATTTAAGCGCTTCATTGATTTTATAAATGAATAAGGTTATACTTGTAAGTGATTGATAAATAGTATTGAAGAACTTTGTACATCAAAGTAATGGAGGATAAATAAATGACAGTCTTAGTACTTGGAGGCGCAGGTTATGTAGGAAGCCATGCTGTTGATATTCTAGTGGCACGTGGTTATGATGTGGCCGTTGTAGACAATCTTGTGACAGGACATCGTGAAGCTGTCCCAGCAGATGTACGCTTCTATGAAGGAGATGTGCGCGATCAAGCTTTTTTGGCTGATGTTTTTACAAAAGAAAAAGATATTGAAGGCTTAATGCATTTTTGTGCCTATTCTTTGGTGGGTGAATCAATGCAAAAACCACTGATGTATTTTAATAATAACGTTGGTGGGGCACAGGTTATCCTTGAAACCATGGAAAAATTTGGTATCAAGCATATTGTCTTTTCAAGTACGGCTGCAACTTTTGGGATACCAGAAGAAAGTCCTATTTCTGAAAAAACTCCACAAAAACCAATTAATCCTTACGGGGAAAGCAAACTCATCATGGAAAAAATGATGAAGTGGCAATCGGAGGCAACTGATATGACTTATGTGGCCCTGCGCTACTTTAATGTTGCAGGTGCGAAACATGATGGCAGTATTGGTGAGGCACATAAAAATGAAACACATCTGATTCCACTCATTTTACAAACGGCTTTAGGACAACGTGAGTTTATCACTATCTATGGGGATGACTACAATACCCCTGATGGTACATGTGTACGTGACTATATTGACATGGAAGATTTGATTGAAGCACATATCAAAGCCTTAGAATATCTTAAAGCAGGCGGTGCTTCGGACCAGTTTAACCTTGGCTCTTCAAAAGGATACTCTAACCTTGAAGTCTTGGAAACTGCACGCCGTGTTACCGGTAAAGAAATTCCATCACAAATGGGAGAACGTCGCCCTGGTGACCCAGATATGCTGGTGGCAGACTCGACGAAAGCTGGAGAAATTTTGGATTGGCACGTGAAGAATAATTTAGAATATATTATCGAGAATGCTTGGAAATGGCATAGCTCACATCCAGATTTATATCAAAAATAGTACTAAGAAAGCCCAGTATCATAACGATATTGAGCTTTTTTGTTTTATCCCTTTTTATATTTTCCCGTATTTTATCCCATTTTTTGGGGAGTTAAATTATTAATTTATATATAATGGGATAATATTTTAGTTCTAAAAGATTTTCAAATATAAACTTGCTTGCTTTTTTCAGGGATTGTGGTAATATTGTATATGTATCTAACATGTATTATCAAAAAACATATAGCAAAAAGGAGACTCAAATGGAAAACAAAATGGAATCAGCTAATATAAATTTCGACAATTTTGACTTTGTGGCCAAAAGTAAGGATAAATACCATGCTACACTAGATATTATCTCTGAATTTCTAAACGATGGACTTGATGAATCTTGTTTAGAATTAGATGACACGAAAGCACTTGAAAAAATTGTTATGAGTGTCATGTTAGTTTTAAAGCTCATTGAAAATCAAAAAACGCCTAATTAGCGTTTTTTTTTTTTGAGGATTTGGAATATTTCATTGGTAGTAAATCATGGTTATTTTTATGACATTAATATGAGTCTATTTTATTCAAATCTTCCTTTGATAGAGCTTTTATAGTTCCTGTGGGAATAACTAAGTGTAAATTCTTAGGTAAGGTATCTACTTTAATAAGGTCAGCATCATTATCAGCACAAATAACCATATCCTCGGGATGTTCAGTAGCAAATTTTATAATGGCTGCTTGTTTCTTCCAAACACCTAATGGAGCAGTATTAAATTTTAACTTATCTTGTACATCTATCTTAAATTGGGACTCAATCTGAGCGCTTATATTTCCCATGTCTGTACACCATATTATACGATGATTTTCTTTTTTTGCGAAAAGTTTTAACCAATCAACTATATATCTGGGAATTGATATGTGTGCCTGTCCCCAAGTCTCAACCTCAACAGCATCTGTCCCCCTGTACATATTGGGAGCAATTGTACTATCAATATCTAGTAACAAATATTTTATCATATTAGTAATATATCCTTTCTCTCAGTGGGTTATATAGTCACTCTGCTCCATAAATTTTAAATTTAATATCCTCGTTATTCCTATTTCAAATCTCTGTCTATTTATTTTATCATATTAATCCAGTAATTTTTTTATACTTTCGATTTGCTTAGAAATATTTTCTTCGAGAGCATGACCATACACACGTACTAGCATCATTATATCTTTGTGTCCGAGTAACTTCGAAACTACATCCATACTATACCCTTTAGCAAGAAGTACGGAACCATAAGTATGACGAGCGCCTTTTGATGTGATTACTGGCTCTATATTAAGTTGTTTTAATAATAAGGCTAAATGATTATTGATTGTTGTACTATGAGGAATACCGTGAATTAAAAATGGATGGTAAAATACCATATTATATTCATTTTCAAATCCAAGACTTTCGACTATAAATTCTTGTGTTTTTTTCAAGTCATTCAATATTGATATATCCGTAGAACTCAAAGGAACACGTCTTATAGATGTTTCAGTCTTGGAAGGTACAAACTTATTAATATTTGTATTGTAACGTCTATACGTCTTTAAATAGCCATTTTCAAAGTCAATATCAGACCAAGTTAAGGCTACAAGTTCTCCATAGCGTAGTCCTGTATGAAACAAGAAGTAGACAATATAATTATTAATTGATTTTTTATAATCTAAATTATCTTTTAAATACTCAATAATTTTATTGTAGTCTTCTAATGAATGTATATACTTTTCATCTGCTGTTTGCGGTTTAAATTTACTCTGAATCACAACACTTGTAGTGAAATCTTTAATAAAAACATCATCAGCTTTTACCATTTCAATTGTCTGCCTAATTACAGAATTAACACGAATAAGGGTATTATAGCTAATTTTGTCATCAGTACCTAGCTTATTCATTATTCTCTGGTACTGAGAGGATTTAATACTTGTTATAGGAATACCGTCAAAATTATTTTTGATGATTTTTCCAAAATAACGATATTTGTAGAGTGTTTGTTCAGAACGCCCACTATGAAGAACCTTTAGGTTATACCATTCTTGATAAAGTGTAGGTAAATCGGTATTTTTGTCAATAGTAAGCCCAGTTTTAAACTCTCTCAATATAGAAAGACCATCTATTGAAGCTTCCTTTTTTGTCTTGAAACCTGACTTAGATTTCAACGTTTTATCACCTTGTCTAATTTCATAAGACCATGAAACACCACTTTTTCCTTTTCTCTGTCTGTATCTAATAGAAGCCATTTTATAACTCCATTCTTAAAATTTTGGAAACTACGTCTCTTGGTACAACTCCTAATCGTTTATTTGCATACCAATCAAAGCCTTGTTTTACTAATTGTTCTTTTGCTAATCGGATTGCTTTTTGTGCAGTGGCAGGCTTTAGATGTAACTCCTCGATTAGCTCCTTCGCTGTTATGCCTTTGTTATTTTTTTCCATTTTATCATCCTTTCGTATCTTATTTTTCAGAGAAAATTCTAGGATAAACGTGCTGAGTAAGCAATTCATTTATAAATTTTTCCTTATCATCATATGCAAATAGTAACTTTGTCCCATAATTTAAAGTAATAAATTCATTTTTAGAAATTCTCATGTTTTCTGGCTCATTTAATTTTTTTGAAGCGGATAAACTATATACTCTATCAAAAGGGGGAATCCCAAAAGTTTTCTCACTTATTTTCGAAGTAAAGTTGATTCTTCGTTTAAACTGATTAATATCTTCATTTTTGAAGTTAAAACTACCAAAGAACTGCTCTACACTTTGATAATTTGCTACGATTACTAATCTAGGAACAATCATCTTATTTCTATACCTAGCAGACATTTTAGCTGTATTAAGTGGGTCAAATAGTTTCAACCAATCACTAACTTTTAAGCTCTCTTGGCGAAGATCATCTAAGATTAAAATATCCTCCCCATAATAATCATCAAAAGGGTTTGATGAACTGGCTGAAAATATATCACTTTCAAAGCCATTTGCATTTCCAAATTCTCTAACTTTATTTGCTACTTCACGTGCTAAAAAGCTTTTTCCAATCCCTGGTGCACCTTGAATATAAAGCACTGTGAGGTCATAATTGCCTCTTTCTAGTTCGTCCAACCGAAGCATAGCGTTACGTAAGCCATAGAAGTTAAAAGAATCGTTAAATTGATTCATGTGGTTAGCATAGAGAAGTGCTAGATTTTCATCCCTCATGATTTCACGTAGTTTTAATTTTCCTTGTTGAACTTCCTGTAAAGCAAGGTCTAAGCCTATCTCATTCTTTTTTCGTTTATCAGTAGCATTATACTTCTTAAAATCTTCTAAATTGTCATCAATAAATTCTTGGTAATCAAAAGTTTCAAAAGTTTGCACCTCTTCAGGGGAATATTGATATTTGTCTAAATTCTTTGCGTGTACAAGGTAAGCCAAACAATTTAATCGTCCATAACGCCCTTTACGAGGGACCTCAACATACTGAGGCTCTATTCCTAAGCAGGCGGAAACGCTCGCAATAGTCTTTAACTTTTCAAATTCAATATAACCATGAATATGAGGATGTTTAAGCTCACCTTTTGCATTTTTATCCTTATCATGATTTACTAAAGCAATCATTTTTAAACCCTCTAAATTTTTTAAGCGATTATAAATCTCATTAAAAATTTCAGCTTGATTATTTCTACTATTTTCAAAAAGAATTTTTTTATCCTCATCCCAATCCCAAAAATCTGCTCGTTGATACTGAGTGAAAATAAAGGACTTTACTCTTTTATCTCTCATTTTCTTAAATTTCCTCAAATCCCTCAAATGGATTTTATATTATTGAAAAGTGGATTTTATTAAATTCTTTGTTCTATAAAATCCATCAATAAAATCCACATTTTTTTAGTTTTTAAGCCAGATGGTCTGATTTATATTTTACCGTCAATCCTTGATATGACTATGTTTACACCACCATTCTCTTGACAAGCCCTAGAATGGTCGCGCATAGAAAAGGATTTTGTTACTATAAAATCCCAAAAACTCTTAACCTCAAATTTTGAGAAATAAAAACACTCTTAGCTTCTCCATTCCATTAGGAGAGCTCCGCTCTCCTTTCGCTAAGAGTGTTTTTATGCCTAAGGCAAGCCGTCCACTTTGCTTATTTTAGAAGTGTTTTTAGATAATCCGCTGTAACTCTAAGGTCAAAGCCAGCAATATAAGCACCGTTTTTCCCTTGCTTTAAGGCTAGGCTTTTAACTATTTGGTTAGTTTCAATATCCTTAAACATAAGTTTTGTTAGATTGAGATTGCTATCTGAAAATCCAGAGATTTTTAGCTCATGAGGCGTTCCTTCGGCGTTTACTGCGCCAATCTTTCCCCACTTATTGCCTGAAAACTCCCCCATTTCTTTTGAGACAATTTTCAGAGTTTCTGGTAATTCAATGATTTCATCAGCAAGCTCGCTGATTCTTGTAAAAAATAAATCACGTTTATTATCTGGAATTTGTAGTGCCATTGTTTTTTCCTTTCATCAGCTTTTATTGTCTTCAGTTTTGGACTTTTTCTATTTTGAGTCGGACTTATCGTCCGAGTGGCCCGTCATTCCGCCACCTGCATGATGACTACTTTTAGTACTTTCATTCAAAAAAACCTGAACGAAAGTACTAAAAGTAGTTGTAATTATTTATTTTTGGTTGTTTTCTTTATTGTTCCTCATTTTTCACATCCATTTCTATTAAGAAGACTTCTACGTCAATTAATGCTCGTACGATTGCTCTATATAGATTTTCATCATCTTCAAAGGTTGTCAATTTAGACCCATTAGGTAATTTGACAGTTAAGCTGATTTCATTCATATTCTGTCCTCGATTCATTAATGCTTGGAATAATATTTAGAACTACCTCTCCAAATTCTTGTTTGGTTTGCAGATTTACGAAGGGTATTTTGGTAAGCTCAGGTTCGTTCATTGATAGCCCATCAGCATAAAAGAGAGCCTCTCCACGTTCTCCATTCCCTCGCGGAACATTCTCTAAGTCACACATTGAAAAAGCCATTCTCAATCTTTCGCTAGAGGGAGAACCCCCGTACAAAACTGCAGATATCTGAGTTCTGAGCTCAACAGGTATATTCTCTGAATTTGGGTCTTGGGTGCTACAAACCCAATGGCAACAGGCTTGACGTCCCTTCCTTGCTATTAAACCTAAGTTTTGTAATATTTCATTCCAGAGAGCTTTACCTTCTTTAGAAGAGCCACAACTGTCTTTTATACTGGCTAATTCATCCACAAAAAGGAAGCTGGGAATCATATTTAAATCGTATCCGTCAGCATTCAGAGCCTGACTTTTTGAAATGAGCTCATATCTCTCATCCATGATTTCTACCATTTCTCTACTTAGCTTTGCCAAAGAATTAGGAGTTTGTCCTACACTAATATTTTCTCCTAAGATATTTTTTAAGATTCCACCGAGAGCAAATAAATCCGCCCCTTTACCATCACATATTTTGATATAGCTATCACTCCCTTTTATTCCACTTCCTTTAGCAAGAGCTGAATAGAGCATCCATTGCAATGTAACGGTTTTCCCTGTCCCCGTCCTACCGTACAATCCAATATTTGTATTCTGTTTCAAAGAAAATTGCTGAGTATTTGACAATTTTATTATATCCTTTGGAATATTTTGGAAAAAATCTCTTGTTAGATTTTCTTTACTATCAGAATTAGCAAAAACATATTGCTCTATTTCTCGTTTATTCTTTTCAAAGACATACTCTACTCTGTCAGCGAGAATATCCTTTTTAGTTATATCCAAGGACAGGAGTCCACTGAGTTCGGTTTCAAGGTTCTCAACCTTAGAATCTAAGAAATTTCCTCTCTTTTCAGCAATGATGATAATTTCATCCTCAGTTTGCTCTATTTTAAATACTGAAGACAAAAAAATATCAGAAGTCTCTTTATATAAGCCGTTATTAATAATAAATTCCTGTACTATCAAGAAATTATCCCATATAGAAATATTATTTTTGAACTCTTTACGAATCCGAAATATTTTTCCTGCCAAGTAAAAGAGAAATAACCACGAGGGTAAAATCAAAATATTATTAATTGCAAAGCTTAAGAAGAAGAGGAGGATGATAAAGGCAACCCATATAAGGCTTAGGCTGCTGAGCTTTTTTTTGAAATTAGGCACAGTTTGATACAAGGAGATTTCCTGCGGAGGAGAGGGTAAGAAGATTGATATATACAAAGACACACAGTTATTAATGAATTTATTCATCACCACGAACCTTACGCAAAAATGATTTAATTTTTATTTTCATTAAAAAATACAATCCTATCATTAAAGAAATACCACCAATGCTTCCCAACAATATTTGCAGAAATCCAGTAAATAAGCTCACTGAAATTACAAGTAAAATTAACCCTAAAATAAAGAAAAAATAATGTTTAAATGTATCATTCATGTTTTACTTCCTTTCTATTTTTGCCTTGAAATAAAATAATTAGCTCTGGGAAACTTGCTAAAGTTAGAATTATAACTAATAACAAGAAAGCTTTAATAGTAAGAAAAGCATTATATCCACCAACACTAAATTTTACATTTCCACTAAAGCCGACTCCTATACTGATGAGTAATAACATACACCAAGTGCAATTACGATAAAAATTTTTCATTTTTCTTCTCCTTTTTTTGCAATCAATTTAATTAATAACCAAATTATAATTAATAATAATCCGCTAATAATCGTCTTTTCTGGATGAAAGAAGGCTTTAACAATAACCTCATGAGGAATTACAATTCCAGTCACAACAACATAACCAGAAATAATTAATATTAATGCCCCAAAAGCAAGACAAAGATTTCTATAAATTTTTTCTTTCAATATTAGTCCTTCCTATTAAAATGCAGAGTAGCAACTAAGGCTTTATGATCTGAGTATTTTGTTTCATCTCTATATTCAATGAAATCAATTTCACAGTCATTTGAAGTAACGAGGTGGTCATTGGGTGTTTCCTGATTATAAACTGGATATGATTTATTAATTGGATACGAGTAGCCTTCAGGAGTATGCAATATTAAGTTGTTCTGACTCAGATTTTGCTTAATACTATGGAAATTATGAGGGAACTGAGCATATTCCTTGTACAAAATATCGATTTCTTCCCATGTTAAATTTTCATTTCTATCTGTTAATAGTCTAGCGTGGTTAAAGTCTCCAGCTACCATAATTTGAGTAATACCAGATTTTCTAAGTTTTTCGATAAAGCTCAATAATTCTTTAAATTCAGAGGCATTACCTTTATAATCGAGATTTTTATAAGACCTGATGCGTACTCCAACAATAGCTAACTTTTCATTTTTCTTATTTCTCAAAATAATGGAAGTATAGTCCGGACTAATTCTATCTTTGTCTTGAGTTGCATATTCTACTGTTTCAATATCTAAGTCTAATCTATTTGATATTGCTACAAAGACATCGTTAAATCCTTTCTTTTTCAACGGATTAACTGCCACAGTATATTCTTTGTTTAAAAAATATGCTTGAAAGTCTTGATAATCTTTATACTTATAAAATTCATTAAGAATTACAATATCAGGGATATTAGTATTTTTAGGAAATATATCTCCCAATAAAGGCATTAATTCAGTATTTCCATATCCGCTGCCAGCAGTACAGTTGACATTTCCCACATATATATTTATTTTTTTCATTTTAGATTGTCTTTCTTTTTATATCTTGAATTTATCATTAAGTAAGTTCTCAATTTTTTCTTACTGGTGAACGTATTTTCATAAATACTATCTCCTTTTAGTTCTATGTTTTTCGATAATACATGTTAGATACATGTATATAATATCATGATACATATAAAAAAACAAGTAATTACTTTTTTGTTTTGTGATTTTGTGTATTACCAAGATATATGTTATAATAAAATATAAATGTGATATTTAAATATAGTGAAGGAGACATCATGGCCAAATTAACAAATTTTTATCTCAATAGCGAAAATGAAGAGAATTTACCTCGTTTATCAAAATACTTTAAATATAAAAATATGCTTGAAAGAGAAAATAAAACATGGGTAATAAATCTAGCATTAAAAGAGCTGTATGAGAAAATGGAATCTGAAATTCTTGATTTTGAATCAAAAAACACTAAAAAATGATTTAGTGTTTTTTTGTTTAATATTTTCCCAGGTTTTTCCCACTTTAAAAACAAGGCAGTTTTTTTTATAAAATCGTAATTTGAAAGAAAGTGAATATACTAATAAAATCAAGATAAAAAATTCAACTAAATATTAAATTTTTGCTTGGAAATGGCATAGCTCTCATCCAAATGGATATTAATACAAATGAAAAAGCAATCTTTTAATTTGGATTGCTTTTTCATTATTTTTGTAAGAAAACGCTTAAAAATGTAAAAATATAAAGAAAATAGGATTGGAACCTGATGAAAGTTGCATGAAAATGCAAAAAATGTTATATTAAGAAAATATTTCAATATAAATAAAATGGAATTATAGGAAAAATAAATGGAAAATAAAAAAGGAATGGGACTGATAGCCCTTGTCTCCATCGTTGTATCCAGTGCTATTGGTGGTGGGGTATTTAACCTTTCCAATGATTTAGCCAATGGAGCTACTGCAGGTGGTGTCATCGTAGCATGGTTCTTCGTTGGTTTAGGACTTTTAGCGCTTGTCTTGAGTTTAAACTATCTGATTATTAACAAACCACAGCTTTCAGGAGTTTCTGATTATGCGCGAGAAGGCTTTGGCGATTTGGTAGGTTTTCTTTCCGGATGGGGCTACTGGTTGTCTACATGGCTAGGTAATATTGCATTTGCCGTGCTCATGATGATCTCTATGGATTACTTTTTCCCTGGGAAATTCGCAGATGCAAATGGAAGTTTAAGTGTTTTTGCAGTAGTGTCTGTATCGATCCTTTCTTGGCTTTTAGCTTTGATGGTGAGTAAAGGTGTCGAATCTGCAGCGATTGTGAATGCCATTGTTCTGGTTTGTAAATTAATCCCAATCTTTGTTTTCATGCTTACAGGGATCTTTATGTTCAAAATAGGAGTATTCACTGCAGGATTTTGGAACAATATTACAGAAAATGCTCAGGGCTTGATTCAAGCACAAGGGTCCATAACCGCTAGCGGTTTACTTGATCAAGTTAAAAGCTCTCTTATGGTCATGATTTGGGTCTTTGTCGGGATTGAAGGTGCTGCAATGATGGGAGACCGTGCGAAGAAAAAATCTGATGCAGGGCGCGCGACAATCATTGGTCTTGTTGTTTTGCTTTTTATCTACATCTTACTTTCACTCTTACCTTTCGGCTACTATAATCAAGCAGAACTAGCTGCCATGAAAACACCAGGCATGGTTTACATGCTGAAAGATATGCTTGGCAGTTTTGGAGGGGCATTGATGGCCAGTGGTCTGGTTGTTTCCGTCTTAGGAGCTTGGATATCATGGACGATGCTTCCAGTGGAATCAACGACACAATTGGCCAATCAAAAATTACTCCCGAAATGGTTTGGGCGCTTAAATAAACATAACGCTCCTGCAAATTCTCTTTGGCTTACACAAATCTTTGTTCAATTTTTCATCATAGTCACTTTTTATGTTGCAAATGCTTATAATGTAATGGTGTACCTCTGTACAGCATGTATCATGATCTGTTACGCTTTGGTAGGTGCATATATGATGAAACATGGCCTTGAAGAAAAAAATACAAAAAATATAGTCATCGGCTTTGTGGCTCTTGTTTTCCAAATCTTAGCTCTGTGGCTTTCAGGCTGGCAATATGTTTGGATGGCTTCAATTCTCTATGCAATTGGTTTTATTTTCTACTACTTAGCGAAGAAAGAAAATGGCAAAACACTTTCTCGTGTAGAAATTATTGTCCTTCTTGTAATTATCGCTTTGTCTATCTTTGCGGCTTTTGGCTTAATTGGCAACCATTATGGTCTAAGGGAGTTACTTGGCTTATAATTGACATAAAAAAATTCGGAATTAATGTTCCGAATTTTTTTGCTCTAATTGTGAGTAATGACTGTTTTTGATATGCACCAAAACACGTAAATCTTCTTCGAGTTTATCTTTTTGTTGGCGTAATTCACGTTCTTGTTCAACCAGAAGAGAAATACGCTTTAATAATGTCGCATCCCCTTCTTCAGCCAAGGCTTTAAATTTAAGGAGGTTATCCTTAGTCAGTGGTGGTTCTTTCTTGTCCATTTGTTTCAATTTCTCCTTGCTTCACATTGAAAATACTTAAATTTTCGGGCAGGTTTTTGAGGTGGTCAAGCGTCGTTGTAGTGATGAAGGTTTGTGTTTTTCCAAGCGTTGTTTCTAAAAGATCCAACTGACGGCTATTATCGAGCTCACTCATTACATCATCCAGTAAAAGAATAGGATATTCTCCAGTTTCTTCAAAAATCAAATCAATCTCGGCGAGCTTGACAGATAAAGCAACAGTTCTTTGTTGACCTTGACTGCCAAAGTCCGCAACATTAATGCCATTGACAAAAAAGGTCAAATCGTCTCGATGAGGACCGACAGAGGTTTGGTGACGAAAAATATCCTTATCATGTGCACGTTTCAAATCTTCTATGAGCGCTGTCGAATTGGCTTTATAATTTATCTGCAGCTCCTCCATCCCATGAGTGAGCTGAGCATGAATTTTTTGTGCCAGTTTTTCTAGTTTGCTAATGAAATGTTGACGTTCAGTACTAATCTTCTGACCGTGTTCTGCCAGTTGGCTGTCTAAAACATCTAAGAAAGTAGCGTCAATCTGTTTGCCTTCCATCTTGAGGTAAGCATTGCGTTCTTTTAAAGCGCGATTATAGCGCACTGAATCATAAAGATACACGGGACGTATTTGACCAATTTCCATATCAAGGAAGCGACGACGAATGCTTGGTGCACCTTTGATAAGTTCTAAATCCTCAGGTGCAAACATGATAAGGTTCAGCTGACCAATATAGTCTGCTAAGCGATTTTCTTTCAGGTGATTGACATGAGCCGTACGTCCTTTAGGGGTCAAAGCAACTTCAAGTGGGACATTCCCGTGCCCTTTTTCGACAGTCCCAGAAACCTTCATTTCTTTGGCATTCCACCGAATCAGTTCCCGATCATGATGCGTACGGTGGCTACGTGTCAGAGCAAGAAAGTAGATGCTTTCTAAAATATTTGTTTTACCCTGGGCATTCTGTCCCAAAAAAATATTGAGATTGGGATGAAATTCAAGAGAAAGCTCAGCATAATTTCGAAAATTATAGAGCTGAATATTGTTAAGTTTCATGCTTATTTAGCGCCAGGAAATCTTGGCTTGGCTGCTTTCTTTGGTTTTTGTGTTTTGACTTGAGCGTTCATTTTTTTGACCAGCGCTTTGACGCGTTCTTCTTCGGCCTTATCTTCTTCACGCTCAGCAATTTCTTCTGCAGACGCTTGGACAAATGAGAGGATCAGTCCAAATTCAGGAATCTCCAAAACATCTCCCGCTCGCAGTTTTTTGCCACGGCGATTTTCAGCTTCCTTGTTTAAGAAAATATTGCCTTCATTTTCAGCGAGAAAAAGCTTCGCTTGGCCTCCTGTATTGACAATGGCCAACTCTTTAATGACTTGACCTAAGGTGATGTATTCTTCAAATAAAATGTAATTTTGCATAACTCTATTTTAGCATAAAGAGTCTCAAAAATAGTGGAAAATTTGCTATAATAGAGATATTACAGCTCCTGCTCTTTTTAGGATTAAAAGAATTTCCTTTAAACTTAAAAAGAGGAGTAGACAAGGGATATCTATGAAACTAGCCAGCGGAGTAAATCTCCATGTTATAAAAGAAACAAAATTCAAAACAATACGTCTCATGGTGCGCTTTCGTGAAGAACTTTCGCGAGAAAATATTGCTAAGCGTGTGATTATCTCTAATTTATGGGAAACGACTAATGCGGCATACCCAACAGCTCAAGCATTTTCAAGCCGCTTGTCAGAACTTTATGGGACCTCTTTCTCAACTACAGTAAATAAAAAAGGCAGCCAACATTTGTTAAGCATTCATATGAATCTCGTGAATCCTAAATTTGTTGATATGGATACTTTAGCAGGTGCTGTTGATTTTATGCACAACGCGCTCTTTAGTCCAGATAATAATGTGGCAGTCTTTGAGCGGGAAAAGGCAAATCTCATCAACTACCTTAAAGCTATGAACGAAGACCGCTCTTACTATGCCAGTCGTCAGTTGGCTACCCTTTTCTTTACGGATTCCAATCAAGCTCTCCCAGGTGTAGCAACTGTGGAACTCTTGCAGGCAGAAACAGCAGAAGCTGTTTTTAATTATTACACTGAAATGCTTAACCACAATCTTATTGATATTTTTGTTCTCGGTGATGTGGAAGAAGCTGAGGTTGTACGTTTGTTCCAAAACTTTGACTTTAAAGATCGTCAGGGGCATTCTGAAATTTTTTATAAGCAAGAGCTCAAGGATTATCAAGAAAAAATCGAAGCTAAAGAGGTGCAACAGTCTATTTTACAAATGGCCTTTGCGCAACCGACGACTTATGGCAGCAAGGATTACATGACTTTACAAGTGATGAATGGCCTTTTCGGTGGCTTTGCGCATTCGAAATTATTTATGAATGTCCGTGAAAAGGCAAGTTTGGCTTACTATGCAAGTTCAGCTTTTGATAGTTTTACTGGTCTGTTAAGAGTTAATGCCGGAATTGATGCCGGAAATTATCAACAGGCACGTGCGCTGATTCTAGAACAACTTCAAGCCATGCAATCTGGAGACTTTACCGCACAAGAAATTGAGCAGACTAAAACAATGCTCAAAAACTCTTACTTCATGTCGCTTGATTCTTCTTCAAATCTTATTGAACAAGCTTTCATTCACGAAGTTTTACCTGAACTTTATATTGATGAAGCAACCTTTTTGAAGGCATTAGAGGCTGTGAACAAAGAAGATATTATGCGCTTGGCGCAAAGTTTAAAACTACAGGCTCAATATTTCATGAAAGGAGAAGTTTATGCAGAAGAAGAGCTATGAAAAAACGGGAGAAATCTTATATACTGATGTTCTCGCCAATGGCTTAACGGTGTATTACTTACCGAAATCGGATTACAATCGGACCTATGGTCTTTTTACGACAAACTTTGGTTCCTTAGATACCTCTTTTATCCCTATGGGAAGTCAAGAGATGAAGACTTTTCCAGAAGGTATAGCTCACTTTTTGGAGCATAAACTTTTTGAGAAAAAAGAAGGTGATGTAATGTACAAGTTTGGTGCCTATGGGGCGCAAACCAATGCTTTTACAAGCTTTTCAAGAACATCTTATCTTTTTTCGACACGTGAAAATATCTATGAGTGTGTAGACTTACTGCTTGATTTCGTACAAGAACCTTACTTTACAGAAGAAAATGTTTCGAAAGAGCAAGGTATTATTCAACAAGAAATCCAGATGTATCAAGATGATAGTGACTGGCGTTTGTTCGCAGGGCTCTTAGCTTCGCTCTATCCTGATTCACCTTTGGCAGATGATATCGGGGGGACTCCCCGTTCTATTAAGGAAATTACAGCAGCAGACTTGTACGCCAACTATGAAACTTTTTATCATCCCTCCAACATGAACCTCTTCTTAACAGGTCCTTTTGATGTGGAGCATATGGCTGCGTTTGTAAATGACAATCAAGAGAGAAAATCTTTTGTTAAAGCGGAGCCTATACAGAGAAAAACGGTGGAAGGCAGTCAGCCTCTTTTAGGAGAAACGCTCAAATTCGAAGTTGCGCTGCCCAAGTTGGCGCTTGGTTTTCGTGGAGAAGATGCTTTACCCACTGATGCCCGCGAATTATTAGAATATAAACTTTCGAATCAGTTGCTTCTAGACATGCTTTTTGGGAAAACGAGTCATCGTTATGAGGAAATGTATAATGCAGGTTTAGTTGATGATTCTTTTGGCTATGGTTTTGACATGGATAAAAGTTTTCACTTTGCGAACATTACCGTGGATACTGAAAAACCAGAGCAAATCAGTAAAGTTTTGCAGGAAGCCCTAAAAAGTTATAAAATAGATAAGGATTTTGAAAAAGAAAATCTCGAAACACTGAAACGTGAAACACTGGGAGATTATTATAAATCCCTAAACTCTTTAGAATATATCGCCAATCAATTTTCATCAAATATTTATGGCGAGATTAACTTCTTTGACCTTCCTGAAATTTTATCAGGATTAACACTTGAAAAAGTCAGCAAGCATGCTGAAAAATTTGTAGAGAATATGCAAACTGTAGATTTTATCATCTACCCTAAATAATACGAACAGTTATGAATAAATCCATGTATTTCATAAAGCTGAGAGGAGGACATGGTGGCAATTAAAACAATAGGCGAAGTCCTCAAAGACAAGAGGACGGAACTTGGCCTCGGGCTGAGTGAAGCCGAAAAACTTACAAACATTCCGAAATTATATATTATTGCTTTAGAAACAGGGGACTATAAGGCTTTACCCGGTGATTTTTATATAAAAGCTTATCTTAAACAATATGCAGAAAAATTAGATCTTGATGCAGATCAAATCATGCTTGCATACGAGAAGGATGGATCGATGTCTGTGGAAGAACATGAAGACATCCAAGAAACTTACCGCTTTGTGAAACCGAGTGAACGCGTAGAAGAGGAAGAGGAAGAGGAAGAAAGCAATAAGCCTGCATGGCGTCATTATGTTCCCATTATCTTGCTTTCTGCTGTTGCACTAGCCATTGTCGGAAGTGTCACAGCTGTCGTGTTACTCACCCGTCCGCCAAAACCAGATTTGAGTGATACTTCTTATACTTATAAAACGAGCGAAACAAAAAAGACAACAGAAGAACCAAAGAAAACAACAGAATCATCAGAAAAACCTGTTGAATCAAAACCAGAACCCCAAAATCAAATTACCGTTACTGGCAGTGGTGCGCAACTCAACGTCAAGGTAGAAAATGCTACGAGTCCAACACAAATTGTTTTTACAACAGCAGCTGGCGCAGTGACCACAGTTTCACTGACTAATGCGGATTGGGCAACCGTACGCACATTGTCTGATGCCGAAAATACAGCTACAGCAACGCTCGGAGCAGGATTAACCAACTCAGTGATTAACTTGTCCAATACACAAGGTCTCACGATGACAATCAACGGCAGCACTGTCGATTTGTCTGCTCTTACAGTAGGAACTCCAGTTCAAGTGCAATTAACGGTGACTTATGCAAGCACTACAGCACCTGTAACACAATAAAAAGTTGAGCCCGAGTAGGCCAACTCTAAGAAGCGAAGAAAGTAATTATGAAAAAAGAAAAACTCCCCAATCAATTAACGATACTAAGAATCTTTATGATTCCTGTCTTTCTCATTGTCCTTTATCTGCCACATGGTGCAACTGTGGGTGCAAGCTATGTTTCATGGATTGTTGCAGCAATTATCTTTGCTGTAGCTTCAATCACAGACTGGCTTGATGGCTATTTGGCGCGCAAGTGGAAAGTTGTTTCTAATTTTGGTAAATTTGCGGATCCATTAGCAGATAAAATGCTAACGATGGCTGCATTTGTGATGCTAATTGCTCTAGGCTTAGCTCCAGCTTGGGTTGTTGCCATCATTGTATGTCGTGAACTTGCCGTGACTGGACTTCGCCTTTTATTGGTTGAACAAGGGGGAGCAGTCTTGGCTGCAGCGATGCCAGGAAAAATTAAAACATTTACACAAATGTTGTCTATTATTTTCTTATTAATTGGAGATCCCATTTATATTGGTACAATCTTACTTTATGTTTGCCTTATCTTCACAATTTATTCCGGCTATGATTACTTTGCCAAAAATATGCAAGTTTTTAAAAATTAATATGAATTTAAAGCTTGAAAAAAACAGAAGTCTGCGTTATACTTAAAGATACAGAGAGTAAGACTTGGCTGAAAGCTTACAAAACCTAAAGTGACGATAAAAAACGGTAGCAACGTTATAGCTAAACTGAGGTTCTGGAAGACAGGACAAATTTAGGTGGTACCGCGATAAGATTACTGACGCCCTAGAGCTTTTATGCTTAGGGCGTTTTAATTTGCTACTAGCATTGCGCCTAAAGGCACTAATGCTAGACGGCAATCCCTATGGGGTCTTGCCTGAGCAACTTATTAGGTAAAATGTAAAAAAATATCGTTTTTTACATTTTACCGTCTTAATTGCCAAGACATTGCAGCTAAAGCTATTAATGAGTGCTCGACGGCATGGCTCACACGAGCTTTATTCGTAATGTTTTAAACACAAATGGAGTCGATACAAAGGAGATAATATGAAATTACAAAAACCAAAAGGTACGGCAGATATTCTGCCTCAAGAGTCACAAAAATGGCAATATGTAGAAATGATGGCACGTGCAGTATTTGAAGATTATAATTTCAAAGAAATCCGTACACCACTTTTTGAAAGTTATGAGCTGTTCAGTCGTGCAACAGGGGAAACAAGTGATATTGTAACGAAAGAAATGTATGACTTTGACGATAAAGGGGGACGTCATATTGCCTTACGTCCTGAAGGAACTGCGTCAACTGTTCGCGCGTATATTGAAAATAAACTTTTTGCCCCCGAAGTGCCAAAACCTGTAAAAATGTATTATATGGGTTCAATGTTCCGTTATGAACGCCCTCAATCCGGACGTTTACGTGAATTCCACCAATTTGGTGTAGAGTGTTTCGGAGCAAAAAATCCCGCAATTGATGTCGAAATTATCGCCATGGCACAATCATTATTTGAACAAATTGGTATTTCTGGTGTGACGCTTCACTTGAATTCTCTGGGTGATTTAGAAACGCGTAAGGCTTATCGTACAGCTTTGGTTGATTATTTGACACCTTTTGAAAATCAACTTTCAAAAGATAGCCAACGTCGTCTTCACGAAAATCCTCTTCGCGTACTTGACAGCAAGGAAAAAGAAGACAAGGAAATCGTTAAGGGGGCGCCATCCATCTTAGACTATCTTACAGAAGAGTCTCAAGATCACTTTGACATGACACGTGCTCTGCTCGATGGTTTGGGCATTGAATATGTCATTGATACAAATATGGTTCGTGGTTTGGACTATTACAATGATACTATCTTTGAATTTATCGTGGATGTAAAAGGACAAGAATTGACGGTTTGTGCAGGTGGCCGTTATGATGGATTGGTTGAATACTTTGATGGCCCAGCAACACCAGGTTTTGGTTTTGGTCTTGGTGTAGAGCGCTTGTTGATGATTGCTGAAATGCAAGGTATCGATTTCCACGAAGAAGACACACTTGATGTTTATATTGCTGTTATGGGAAACAAAGCCAGCTTAGCAGCGACACAACTTGCAGAAAGCCTACGTGCTCAAGCCTTTAAAGTGGAACGTGATTTCTCTAATCGCAAGCTTGGTGCACAATTTAAATCAGCTGAAAAAGCAAATGCAGAAGTGATTATCACGCTTGGCGACAATGAAGTGGAAACAGGTGAGATTACGGTCAAACATAACCAAACACGTAAAGAAGTAAAAACAACTTTGGCAGAAATTGCGAAAGGTTTTGCACCTATCTTTGAAGAAGCGCTTGGAGAATAAAAAAGTTCAGTAGACGTATACTAAAGAAATGTAAGGAGATTAAATTTGAAGAGAACAAACTATGCAGGAAATATTACAGAAGAATATTTAAATCAAGAAGTTACTGTTAAAGGTTGGGTTGCGAAGCGTCGTAATCTGGGTGGCTTAATCTTTATTGATTTACGCGACCGTGAAGGCATTGTCCAGATCGTGGTTAACCCTGAAACTGCAGCAAAAGAAATTGTTGAGGTAGCAGACAAAGCCCGTAACGAATATGTACTTGAGATTACAGGTAAAGTGGTGGAACGTGCCAGCAAAAATGAAAACATTAAAACGGGTGGAATCGAAATTGAAGCCAACCACATGAAAATTCTTAGCACTTCAAAAACAACACCCTTTGAGATTAAAGATGGTGTTGAGGTACTTGATGATACACGTTTGAAATACCGTTATCTCGACTTACGTCGTCCAGAAATGCTTAATAACATTACGATGCGTCATGCGACCACACGTGCGATCCGTAGCTACTTAGATAATCAAGGCTTTATCGATGTTGAAACACCTTTCTTAAACAAATCAACCCCAGAAGGTGCGCGTGATTACCTTGTACCTTCTCGTGTCAATAAAGGTGAATTTTATGCCTTACCACAAAGTCCACAACTTATGAAGCAATTGTTGATGACTGCGGGTCTCGATCGTTACTATCAAATCGTAAAGTGCTTCCGTGACGAAGACTTACGTGGCGACCGTCAACCAGAATTTACACAGGTCGACTTAGAAACAAGCTTCCTTGGGGAAGAAGAAATTCAAGATTTAACCGAAGGTTTGATTGCGAAAGTTATGAAAGACGTTAAAAACGTCGATGTAACTTTGCCATTTCCTCGTATGAAATACGACGATGCGATGAATTTCTATGGCTCAGATAAGCCAGATACACGCTATGAAATACTCTTGAAGGACTTGACAGAACTTGCAAAAACAGTAGACTTTAAAGTGTTTAGTGAAGCACCTGTCGTTAAAGCTATTGTTGTGAAAAATAATGCAGATAAGTACTCGCGTAAAGCCATTGATAAATTAACAGAGCAAGCGAAGCAAAATGGTGCCAAAGGCTTGGCTTGGATCAAGTTTGAAGACGATAAATTGGCAGGTCCAATTGCAAAATTCTTGACAGATAAAACAACAGAATTCGTTGAGACTTTGGGCTTGGAAAACAACGACTTGGTTCTCTTCGTGGCAGACAGCTTAGAAGTGGCGAATTCAGCACTGGGTGCTTTACGTCAAACGATTGCCAAAGAGCAAGGCTTAATTGATTATTCGAAATTCAATTTCCTTTGGGTTATTGATTGGCCAATGTTTGAGTGGTCAGAAGAAGAAGGCCGTTATATGAGTGCGCACCATCCGTTTACTTTACCAACTGCTGAAACACAAGGGGAACTTTCAGGAGATTTGAGTAAAGTCCGTGCGCATGCTTACGACATTGTTTTGAATGGTTACGAACTCGGTGGTGGCTCACTCCGTATTAATACACGTGATTTACAAGAAGAAATGCTCAAAGCACTTGGCTTTAGTTTAGAAGATGCCCAAGAGCAATTTGGTTTCTTGTTGGAAGCTTTAGATTATGGCTTCCCACCACATGGAGGATTGGCCCTTGGTTTGGACCGTTTCGTTATGTTGCTTGCAGGAAAAGACAATATTCGTGAAGTTATTGCCTTTCCTAAGAATAATAAAGCCACAGACCCGATGACACAAGCGCCATCAGTAGTCAGTGAGAGCCAACTGGAAGAATTGAGAATTAAACTTGAAAAACTTGACTAAATTTATCAACATGTTTGGTGGCTGGGAAAAGTTGACACATCGTTTCTCAGCATCTGTCTTATATGGAATCACCTCTGCTTTTGCATTGAATTTCTTTTACCAACCGGGAAGGGTTTATGCAAGTGGTGCAACAGGGGCAGCACAGGTGGCAACGGAAATTTTAACACGGATTTTAGGGCACAACTATCTTCCTATATCAGCCACGCTCTTTCTGATCAATGTTCCGTTAATGATTCTGGCTTGGTTCCGTTTGGGAAAACAGTTTACTCTGTTTACCTTGTTGACGGTTACCATGAGTTCCGTCTTTATCCACTTTGTTCCTGAAACAACACTGACACCTGATCCAATCATCAATGCTATTTTTGGTGGTACTATCATGGGTGCAGGTGTTGGTTATGCCATGCGTAATGGTATTTCAAGTGGCGGTACGGACATCATTGCCCTTTATATCCGTAAAAGAACAGGCCATAATGTTGGTACACTAGGTTTCATCGTCAATGGTGTAATTATCTTTACTGCAGGTGTGCTCTTTGGCTGGGAATATATGCTGTATTCTATGATTGCTATCTTTGTGAGCTCACGTGTCACAGATGCAATCTTTACCCGTCAAAAACGTATGCAAGTGATGATAGTTACCGAAAATCCGGAAATCATTATCCGCAAACTCTTTGAAAAAATGCATCACAGTGCAACAATTTTGAACAATGCTGAAGGTGCATACTCACACGAGAAACGGACAATTTTGTTTACGGTTATCACCATGTATGAGTATCAAGATTTTAAAGAAATCATCACAAAATATGACCCGAAAGCTTTTGTCTCCATCTCCGAAAACGTTCGTGTAATAGGGAACTTTAGTGAGATTACTGATTAAGTTGACAAAATGACCGTTTTAGTATAAATTAGAGAAGGCCTCTGTCAACTTTGACAGAGGTTTTACAAGAAATTATAAAGCCATTTTTATAAGTTAAAAATGGTATTAGATTGGAGAGTTGTATGAAGGATATGAGCCTCATTAAAATCCATTTTCGTAACTTTATTGCCATCAGTTTAGGCGCAATTATCTTTGCTTTTGGTTTTGTAAAGTTAAATATGGCCAATCAGTTGGCTGCAGGTGGCCTTTCCGGTATTACCTTGATATTGCACGCATTATTCAAGTTGGATCCGGCACTAAGTCAGTTCATTCTGAATATACCCTTGCTTTTTATTGGTTACCGTTTCTTAGGACAACGGACCTTTACCTATACGGTCTATGCGATTGTTAACATCTCGCTTTTCCTTTCAGTTTTCCAAGCATTTGATTTTAGTATTAATCTTTTGCATGATAACTTAGTCGCAGCTCTCCTGGCCGGGGTATTTGCCGGAACGGGGATTGGGATTATCTTCCGCTTTGGCGGAACAACTGGGGGCTCAGATATCATTGCTCAGCTGTTGCAAATTAAGCGAGGCACCGCAGTGGGACGTGTGATTTTCACAATAGACCTTTTTGTCATGACACTTTCCCTCACTTACATTGATGTTAATCATATGGTTTATACATTAATTGCAAGTTTTGTGAGTGCTCAAGTGATTAACCTTATCCAATCTGGTGGTTATACCGTTCGTGGGATGCTTATTATCAGTCCTAAATATCAAGAAATTTCAAATGCTATTCTGGCAGAACTTGGACGCGGTGCTACATTCTTACATGGTGAAGGTGCGTATTCAGGCACAGAAAAACGTGTGGTCTATGTGGTTCTTAACCCTCGAGAAGTTATGACGGTTAAAGCCTTAATAGCCGAAATAGATCCTCAGGCCTTCTCAACAGTAATAAATGTGCACGAAGTCATGGGAGATTTTACTTATCCACAAAGTAAATATAAACGTAAGAAAAAATAAAAAAGAGCCAGTTTTTGGTTCTTTTTTATTTTAATGGCTATTATTGAAAAAGTTTTGAAGTGAGACGTTCACCTTCAAGTTGGCCCACAGAAGAAACACCTTCAACATCAGAAGAATCCGCATTAACGCCATCCTTAAGAATTTGTAAGCGATCGATAGCTTGATTGATTTGAATGAGACTTTGAGTTTGATTTTCAAAACTATAGTTACTAATCTCACGTTTAGCTTTCTTGAGGTGAATAATTGCCTTTTCGATTTCGACAAGAGCTTTTGATGTACGCATAGAGTCCCTCCTTGTTTTATGATACTAACCTTATTATAAACAAAAAGACTGGCAAAAGCCAATCTCTTAATTTTGAGCAACGAAATCATCTAGGATTTTGACAATTTCTGCTTGTGTTTCTGCTTGATTTACAGCTACTTTAACTTTTGCAGCACGTTTTGCACCTTTGAGGTAGTAAGCTGCATGTTGACGAAATTCACGTGAGGCTAAGTTATCGCCTTTGAGGTCAACAAGACGTTGCAAGTGAATCTTAGCGATACGCATTTTTTCATCGACAGTTGGTTCAGGGAGTAATTCTCCTGTGCGAAGGTAGTGTTCCGTACGGTGAAGCATCCACGGATTTCCGAGAGCTGCTCGACCAATCATGACTGCATCAACACCTGTTTCATCAATCATACGTTTAGCATCTTCAGGTGTTTTAACATCGCCGTTTCCGATGAAAGGAATGTTAATGTTGCTTGCTACTTTTTCAAGCCAGGTCCAGTCTGCTTTACCTTCATAGAGTTGCGCACGTGTCCGTGCGTGCATTGCAACAGCTGCACCACCCGCTGCTTCAATGGCTTTGGCGTTTTCAACCGCATAGAGATGGTCAGAATCCCAACCGATGCGAATTTTTACAGTCAGTGGTAAATCAATCGCAGAGCTGACAGCTTTCACTACATCGTAAACCTTATCTGGATCAAGAAGCAAGCGACTTCCCGCTTCATTTTTTGTTACCTTCGGAACGGGACAGCCCATATTGATATCAATAATGTCTGCTACTGTATTTTCTTGAACAAATTTTGCTGCTTCAACCAGTGTATCAACTTCACCACCAAAAATTTGCATTGAAAGTGGATGTGGTACGCCTTCAAAGTCCATCATTTGTAGCGTTTTTTTGTTGCGGTGCTCGATACCTTTATCGGAAATCATTTCAGTAACAACAAGTCCTGCTCCAAACTCTTTCGCTGTTGTTAGGAAGGCTTTATTATTAATCCCCGCCATTGGAGCGAGTACGATTTTATTAGCAATTTCTATATCCCCAATTTTCCATGGGCGTGTGTATTTTGAATCCATAGTCATAGAGAATATTTTACCATTTTTTAGGGGATTTGCTAAAACTTTGCACTGAAAAAACCTCCGTAGATAAATTCACGAAGGTTTTTCAGCTTAATCTGTAAATAAGTGCTTTATTTTTTGACGCACAGAAACTTCCTGCGCTTGAGTGGTTAAAAAGGTTGCAATATCTCCAGCATGGAGGAGTGTGTCTCCTCGTGGAATAATTTTTTCACCATTTCTTTGAATAGAAATCAGAAGACTGTCTTTAGGAAGGTGGAGATTTTGAACCGGTTGATGGTCAGCTTCCGAATCAAACTGAACCAAAGCTTCAATCATAATATGACCTTCTTTTTCAGTAGCTATTTCCGAATCAGCAGTAAGAAGATTGTGGAGTAATGAATCGTAGATTGGCTTAGAGTGTAAAAGCTCGGCCACAATATAGGAAATTAGGGAAACAAAAGCAAGAGGCAATAAATGATCAAAGGAACCGGTCATCTCGACTAAAAGGAGAATTCCAGTCATTGGTGCACGAACGATAGCAGTAAATGTTGCGGCCATCGCTAAAATAATAAAATTTGGAAAAAGGTGGGGCGACAAGTGCAAGAGGGGAATGACTGCTGTCGCAAAAATGCTCCCAAGGCTAGCACCGAGTACTAAGAGGGGAAAGAATATACCTCCGGGGACACCTGAAGCATAGCTGATGAGAGAAATTAAAAACTTTGCAACAAAGATCAGACAGAGAAAGGCAATCCCCCAAGTAAGCGTCAGTTGGTCAATCAATTGGTGACCACTGCCGCTGATGAGTGGAAAGAAGAGTGCAACAAGAGCAGAAGCAGCAAAACTGAACAAGACACGAAGAAAAGGACTTTTTATCTTTCCTTTCATAAGGCTTTGGCTCTTTAGCAGGGCAGCATTATAAACTGCTCCAAAAATTCCCATAAGGATGCCTAAAAGCAAGAGTAACCAATAATCCGAGAGGGGAAAGCTGCTCACGATTTGGAAATCAAAGATGCTGGCTGGACCAAAGATAATACGTGAAACGGCATCTGCCATGATAGCAGAGCTCATACAGGTTAATATAATCAAAGGTGAGAAGTATTTGAAGACCTCTTCAAGCGTGAACATGATACCAGAAAGTGGGGCATTAAAAGCCGCAGATAAACCAGCCGAAGCTCCAGAAGCAATCAACAAACGTTGGTGGCGCTCAGTAGAGGAAAACCTTTGGCCGAGGGCTTGTCCCATCGCAGCACCGAGCTGGATCGATGGACCTTCTCGCCCTAAAGATAAGCCAGCAAACATGGCCAGTGTCCCCCCGACAAACTTAGCCCAAGCCGTTGAAAACCAGTCTGGCTTAAAGTAGCCCAGCAATTGCCCTTTGACTTGAGGGATTCCGCTGCCGTTCGACATAGGATATTTTTTCATCAAGGTAGAGACAATAAAGACAAGGAGAAGCAAGGTGGGAAGAAGGAAAAGCCCGTAGATAAGATGAGTGCTGGCTTGGTGGTAGAGAGTGGCACCTAATTTTTCAGCTAGGGAAAGGGCTAAACGATAAAAGCTGGCCAAGAAGCCAGCTGCCAGTCCAACCCATAGACTTAAAAAAATTAAACCTATATTTTTGTTTGACGATTGTGAAAGATCTTTAATCAATAGTCTCATTTTTGAGCAGCTCCCAAGATTAAATCATTGAGCTCTTTTTCAGTAAATTCATATTTACGTCCGCAGAATTGGCAGAGGACTTCAGCCCCATGATCTTCTTCAATAATCTCGGTGAGAGCTTGACTGCCGAGGCTTTGCAATCCTTCAGCAAATCGATCCTTTGAACAGTCACATTCAAAGGCTAAAGGTGATTCAGCAAGAATCGTATATTCGAGCTCCCCATAAAGTGCAGCTAGCATAGCTTCAAGCGGCTTTTCTTTTAAAAGCATTTCCGAAATACTTGGCATTGCTTTAATATTTTTTTCCATGAGGGTGATTTCATCTTCAGTTGCATCGGGCAAGGCTTGGAGCATAAATCCACCTGCGATTTTAACACTGTCTTCCCCATCGTTGAGCAAAACATTTAAACCAACAGAAGAGGGAGTTTGTTCACTGGAGAGGAAATACCAGGCCAGATCTTCACCAATTTCTCCGGTAATTAAATCAGTTTGCCCTGTATAAGGTTGACGAAGTCCCATATCTTTAATGACCACAAAGAAGCCATTTCCAACGAAAGGAGCAACAAGTACTTCTCCCGTTGAAGCTTTTTTATAGTCTAAATCTTTGTTTTGGACATAACCTTTAACATTTCCTTTAGCATCTGCTACAGCAACAATTGCACCCATAGCACCATCACCCAAGATTTTGACCGTAATTTTACTGTCCCCTTTTTCATTGGCGCCTAAAATTTGAGCAGCAATCAAGGTACGACCAAGGGCAACAGTAGAAGTAGGCATCGTTTGATGACGTTCCTGAGCTTCACGAACAGTCAATGTTGAATCAAGAGCAAAAGCACGAAAGTGACCATTTTTTGAAATGGATTTTAATATTTTATCAGTCATAACTTCTTCTATTTTAACATATTTTTAACTGCATGGATTATTAGGCTTTTATTTCGGAATTGATGGTTTATATCAAGAACAAAGGGGGTCAAAAAAGTAAGATTTTTAGAGAAAATAGAGATAAAGTTAGACATTTCCGAACGAAATAATGGTTTTCTAGAAAAGAACTTGTTTCTTACTCAAAGCAGATTATTTTTTTGCTATAATAGGAATAGTGCGATAGGAGCTTTTCAATATCAAAATGCCAGCTGTGCCTCTTGAAAAGGAGACATAGAGCGTACAAATATTAAAAGAAAAGAGAGCTATTATGCCATCAGTTGTTGTTGTAGGAACGCAGTGGGGAGATGAAGGAAAAGGTAAAATTACGGATTTCCTCAGCTCAGACGCAGAAGTTATTGCGCGTTACCAAGGAGGAGACAATGCCGGTCACACTATTGTTATTGACGGCTTTAAGTACAAACTCCACCTTATCCCATCTGGTATTTTCTTCCCAGAAAAAACATCTGTTATCGGTAATGGTGTAGTAATCAACCCCAAAGCCCTGGTTAAAGAAATTGCATACCTTCACGAAAACGGTGTAACAACAGACAATCTTCGTATCTCAGACCGTGCCCACGTTATCTTGCCTTACCATATCAAGTTAGATGCACTTCAAGAAGAAGCTAAAGGTGATCAAAAGATTGGTACAACAATCAAAGGTATCGGTCCAGCTTACATGGATAAAGCGGCACGTGTCGGTATCCGTATCGCAGACCTTCTTGATAAAGAAATTTTTGAAGAACGTCTACGTACAAATCTTGAAAATAAAAACCGTGAATTCGTTAAACTTTATGACAGTGAAGCACTTGATTTCGATGAAATCTTTAACGAATACTATGAATACGGTCAACAAATTAAAAAATATGTAGCGGACACTTCAGTTATCTTGAACGATGCGCTTGATGAGGGACATCGTGTTCTCTTTGAAGGTGCACAAGGTGTTATGTTAGATATCGACCAAGGTACTTATCCTTTTGTTACATCTTCAAACCCATTGGCAGGAGGAGTAGCTATCGGTTCAGGTGTTGGTCCAACAAAAATTGATAAAGCAGTTGGTGTATGTAAAGCCTACACTTCACGTGTTGGAGATGGTCCATTCCCAACAGAACTTTTTGATGAAACAGGCCACCAAATCCGTGAAGTTGGACATGAATATGGCACAACAACAGGTCGTCCACGCCGTGTGGGATGGTTTGATGCAGTCGTGATGCGTCACTCACGTCGTGTTTCAGGCTTGACTCATCTTAGCTTGAACTCTATCGATGTTCTTGCAGGCTTACCAACAGTTAAAATCTGTGTAGCTTATGAACTTGATGGAAAAGAAATCACGCACTACCCAGCAAGTCTTAAAGAATTGGAACGTTGTAAACCAATTTACGAAGAAATGCCAGGTTGGTCTGAAGACATTACAGGAATGCGTACTCTTGAAGAACTTCCGGAAACAGCACGCAACTATGTACTTCGCGTTGCAGAGCTCGTTGGTGTTCGTATCTCCACATTCTCTGTTGGTCCAGACCGTGACCAAACCAACGTTTTGGAAAACGTTTGGGAAGCCTAAAATAAGTAAATAAATAAAGTGAAAAAAGCAATCATGGATGTGATTGCTTTTTTTTGTAGGTTTTCTAGCGCCCAATATCCTTATAGATGAGATCGTACATTGAAGTTTTGACTAATTTGATGAATATGGGTTTAAATTTTTCGGGCGTCAGAGGAATTTGGACGCTGAACCAAAGCGTAAAGATAATATCCAGATATGAAATCCAGAATGATAGCAGCTGTCTAGAGGAGAAATAGGGGCTTAATTGATGCTCTTTTACTAGATAATCATAACGCTCTTTCGCCCACGGGTAGAGGAGATCAATTGCTCCAGCATCCGTGCGGTACAAGAGATTACTCGTCACAAGAATATGGGCTTCATCTCGATGTTGCCACAAAATGGGTAAAATAATGTCAGCGAAAATTTCGACAGGGATTTCATCTGGACTATGACGAAAAAGTTGTGCATTGATTTCTTGAAAAATACCACGATAGATATATGCGACAATGTCATCAATTCCTCGATTTCCAAAGTTATGGCGAATCGTGTTTCGAGTAATTCCCGTCCGTCGAGTAATTTCCTCAATGTTTATAATTCCGCCTTCAGCAGCGATATTAAGTAAGGTTCTGATGACTATTTCTTTTGTGTTTTTAGCCATTTTTCATTCTCCTATATGTTATTTGGGGTAGAAAATATTAGAAAACTAATTGAGTTGCAATAAGAAATGAAAGGAATCCAGCGAGAATTTCTTTACAAAAGAAACTGTTAGGGTTAATTTTTAGCCCAATAATTTATATTGCCCTAAAAATGGTTGCCCTTATTTATCTTTAGGGACTAAAATGAAATCTAAAAAAGATGGATACAGGTAAAAATGAGTATGTACTCACTAAAACATAGGGTATTCCTCTTATTTATAGATTTTTTTTATTAAAAAAAGATGAATACAGTTTATTTTGTTATTGCTTTACATTACTAATGATACGAATATATAATAGTATTATATAAAATAAGTAACAAAAAACAAATTCAAAAATGTATATATTGAATTTAAATAGTTTAAAAATGGAGCAGAGAGGTAATCTCTCCGAACTAAAAAGAGGAAAAAGATGAAAAATTTATTTGCAAGCAGCCGAAATGGTGAAGAAAATAGTGTGGCACAAAATGAAGGAAGAACGATGATCCATTTGGAAGAATTTAATAAGCTCCGTGAGGAACTTGAGGCCAATAACCAAAGCCTGAAAGATGCTCTCCATAAAACAGAGGGAGAGAAGCACAAAGTAATTGTTGAAAGAAAAAAACTGGAAACAGAACTCCAACAGCTTAAAGCAGAACAAGAGAAGCAGCTGCTGGAGAAAGAACAAGCAGTGCAAAAATTGGAAAATGCTCTTCAAAAAAATATTGAAAATAATCAAGGAGATCTTGTAGCCTTTGAGGAACTGAAAGCGCAAAATGAAGCATTAAAAAAAGAAAATGTAGACATATCCCTCTAAGCTATAACGTGACCGTTCAAAGTGGACCACAACCGATGCCTGACGGCGAGCTTGAACAAACAAATGATAATTCTTCTGACAATATGGCAAGAGTGCGTGTATCTTTAGAAATCAAAGCAGAAAAGAAACGAAACTCTGGACGGCTGGTCATTCAAAACCTACCTACCAATCACATGCGCTTAAGGTTTACATTGCTTGCGGATGGTGAAGCAGAACCGTTGTTTCGCTCGGAAATGATTGCTCCGGGCTATGCTGTCAAGGAGATTCCATTGGAGAAAAAATACCTGCATGGGAAACATAAAGCGCGTCTTTTATTAGAGTTTTATGAAATGGAACAAGAAAAGAAAATTACAGAAAGCACGATGGATATCGTCATTAATGGGACAGAATGAGTTTGCGCGCTATAGAATATGCTGAATCCTCATGCGCAGTAGTGCTTTTTGCTCCAAAGAAAGCAGGAGATTAAAGATTGACAAATGAGATAAATCTGCTAAAATAAGAACATAGAAAGAATGAGAAGAGTAGGTTACTGGAACGTTTAAGGGAGTGATGTCGTCGACTGCAAATCATCACACGGGAAAGTTATTGAAGTTCACCTCATTCTAATTTAAAATAGTCTTTAATTAAGTGATAAAATAGGATGGTACCGCGGTTTTCGCTCCTTTGTATAGGGGTTGAAATCGTGGTATTTTTTGTCATCGCGGTTAGAAGGTATGAGGAGAAAAAATGAACTTACAAGAAAAAATTGAAGCTTTACGTGAACAGGCTTTGAATAATTTAACAGCTGCCGTTGAAGAAAGAATGCTGAATGATTTACGAACAGCAATCATGGGTAAAAAAGGCGAGTTAACAGAAATCCTCAAAGGGATGAAAGACCTAACAAATGAAGAACGTCCAGTCATCGGTGCTCTAGCCAATACCTTCCGTGATGAATTTGCTGCAAAGCTTGAGGAGAAAAAAGCAGAACTTGAAGCAGCAGCCATGAACGCAGCCTTAAATTCTGAAACTTTAGACGTGACTTTACCTGGTCATGCACCTAAAAAAGGTGCACGTCATATTTTGACTCAAACAGCAGAAGAGATTGAAGAAATTTTCTTAGGCATGGGCTATGAAATTGTAGATGGCTATGAAGTCGAAACAGACCATTATAATTTTGAGCGCATGAACTTGCCTAAAGACCACCCTGCACGTGACATGCAAGATACTTTCTATGTAACAAACGAGGTCTTATTACGTACACATACATCGCCAATGCAAGCGCGCACGATGGATCAGCATGACTTTAGTAAAGGTGGTTTGCGCATGATTGCTCCAGGTCGCGTTTATCGTCGTGATACTGATGATGCGACGCACAGCCACCAATTCCATCAAGTTGAAGGCTTAGTTGTGGATAAAAATATTACGATGGCCGACCTTAAAGGTACGCTTGAACTTGTCATCCAAAAAATGTTTGGTGCTGACCGTGAGATCCGTCTCCGTCCTTCTTACTTCCCATTTACTGAGCCTTCTGTTGAGGTCGATGTAAGTTGCTTCAAATGTGGCGGCAAGGGATGTAATGTCTGCAAATACACAGGTTGGATTGAAATTCTCGGTGCGGGTATGGTTCATCCTAACGTTTTAGAAATGAGTGGTATCGACAGCACGGAATATTCTGGTTTTGCTTTTGGTATGGGACAAGAACGTATCGCAATGCTCCGCTATGGTATCAACGATATTCGTGGCTTCTATCAAGGAGATTTACGTTTCTTAGAACAATTCGGAAAATAATTTCAGAAGTAAAGGCATAAGCGCATCTCTAAAAACTCAGACTTTACTGCTGTCGCTCAAAGCGCAGAGTATGGAGATGCCCATAAAAGAAAACGGAATAAAAGGAAAAATAAAATGTTAGTATCATATAAATGGTTAAAAAAATTAGTCAACGGACTTGATGATGTTCCTGTTGCTGATTTGGCAGAAAAAATGTCACTTTCAGGTATTGAAATTGAAGGGGTAACAGTACCAGGCCAAGGTTTGTCAAAAATTGTTGTCGGTAAAGTATTAACTTGTGAAGATGTTCCTGAAACACATTTACATATTTGCCAAGTTGATGTTGGTGAAGAAGAACCACTCCAAATCGTCTGTGGCGCTCCCAATGTCAAAGCAGGAATTAAGGTAATTACAGCACTTGTTGGTGCACGTATTGCGGATAACTATAAAATCAAAAAAGGAAAAATCCGTGGTATCGTTTCATTAGGAATGCTGTGTGCCCTTGATGAAATTGGTATTCCTGAATCTGTTAACCCAATGAAGCATGAAGATGGGATCTATATTTTACCTGAAGATGCAGTGATTGGTGACAGTGTCTTGCCTTATCTTGACTTAGACGACGAAATTATCGAACCGGATATCTTGGCCAACCGTGCTGATGCGATGTCAATGCGTGGAGTTGCTTATGAAGTAGCGGCTATCTATGGTAAAACAGTCAATTTTGAAGAAAAAACTGTAACCGAAGGAGCAAAAAAAGCGGCAGACAAAGTAGCTGTAAAAGTTGAAACAAGTACAGAACAAGTTCCGACTTATAAAATTCGTATGATTGAAAACGTCAAAATTGCACCATCTCCACTTTGGTTACAAAATACCTTGATGAATGCTGGAATTCGTCCCATCAATAATGTCGTTGACGTCACTAATTATGTTTTGATGTACTATGGTCAACCGCTTCATGCTTTTGATTTTGATAAATTTGGAGCAGATGAAATTGTAGTGCGTCAGGCGAAACAAGGAGAGAAGATTGTTACTCTTGACGAGCAAGAGCATGAACTTAGCCCTGAAGATATCGTGATTACAGCGAAGGACCAACCGGTAGCGCTTGGGGGCGTCATGGGCGGATTTGACAGTGAAATTACTGATCAAACAGTCACAGTAGCTCTAGAAGCTGCCCTTTTCAACGGAACTTCAATCCGCAAAACTTCACATAAGTTTGCCTTACGTTCAGAATCATCAAGCCGTTTTGAAAAAGGAATCAACCAAGGGACAGTACGCGAAGCATTAGACTTTGCAGCAGCGATGATTCAAGAACTGGCTGGTGGAGAAGTTCTTGCAGGTGTAGTAGAGTCAAATGACTTCATGCCAGAGCCCCAAGAAGTTAACATTACTTTGGACCGTATCAATGCAGCTTTAGGAACATCACTTGAAGCAGCAGAAGTACTTGCGATTTTAGCGCAACTAGGTTTTGAAACACAAGAAAAAGAAGGCCAATTTAATATTCAAATTCCTTCACGTCGTTGGGACATTAAGATTGAAGCCGATATCGTGGAAGAAGTAGCGCGTATTTATGGCTATGATAATTTGCCAAGTACCTTACCTTCAGGTGCGACAGCAGGTGAATTAACGGCTATGCAAAAATTACGTCGCAAGGTCCGCACACACGTTGAAGCAGCAGGACTTTCAGAAGTTATTGGTTATTCTTTAACTACAGCAGAAAAAGCGCAAGAGTTTGTGGAAAAACAAGGAGCAACAACATCGTTGATGCTGCCAATGACAGAAGATCGTCAGACCTTACGTGGGAGTCAAATTCCAGGTCTCTTAGATATTGTGAATTACAATCAAAACCGCAAAAATGCAGATGTTGCGATTTATGAAGTAGGTAATATCTTTGTAGCGACTGATTCTGAAGATACACGTCCTCTTGAAATTCCTCATCTTGCCTTTGCGATTTCTGGAAATGTCGAAGACAAAACTTACAGTTCTGATGCTGTAGCTGTGGACTTTTATCATGCAAAAGCTATTGTTGAACAACTTTTAGCAGGCTATGATAATCTTGCGTTTGAAGCTTATTCTGAAATCAAAGAAATGCACCCAGGACGTACGGCACGTGTTCTTCTCGGCGACCGTCAAGTTGGTTTCGTAGGGCAAGTTCATCCTGCAACAGCAAAAGCTTATGATGTTAAAGAAACTTATGTGGCTTCACTGGACTTGGATGCAATGCTTGAGCTTGCGCCAGCACAGACAGTATTTGTGGAAATTCCAAAAGTCCAAGCTGTCCATCGTGACATCGCGATGTTGGTAGATACAGATAAAACACATGCCGAAATCGTTGACACAATCACCTCAAGTAAAGTTAAAACCTTAAGTAAGGTAGAACTTTTTGATATTTATCAAGGAGAAAATTTACCTGATGGTAAGAAATCAATGGCTTACAGTCTAACTTTCCAAAGTCGTGAAAAGACCATGACGGAAGAAGAAATTGCAAAAGCAATGGCCAAAATTACTAAAAATCTTGTAGAAACTTTAGCAGTTGAAATTCGTTAAATCATAAAACCTTGGAATTTTTTCCAAGGTTTTATTGTAAGTTTTAAAAAAAGTCAAGAGATAAAGTATTAATAAAAGCGGTTTACATTAAGTTTCAATAACCATACGTAATCAAAATGCAATCAAACAGGGCTCTTTTTGTGTTAGAATGGTAAAATATGAAAAAGAACAATTGGAAAAAAGGAGCAACTTTACTTGGAGTGTCAGTTGGAATGCTGACAATGGGCCTACAAGTTGCTAATGCTGACGAAAGTACGATCAATAAAGATATCGAGAACTTTCAGCAACAGCTCAACTCGGAACTTTCTCAGACAAATGCAATCTATGCGAAAGCAACTGTTTCACAAAACAAGCTCAAATTAACGCAAGAAAAGATTGAAAGTCTGGATCAAGAAATTGAGAGAACTGAGGTAAAATACAATTCCTTAAAAGAGACAGTAGCAAAGCAAATGCGTGCCATGCAAGCGCACGGAGGTGCCTCAGCTTCTGTTCTCAACGTAGTCTTGAATGCGAATGATTTTCATGAAGCGATACAGGCTTGGACAAACTTGAGTGTCATATTACGCGCTGAGGATGCACAAGCTAAGGATTTAGTCGACACGCAGAAAAATTTGGAAACAATGCAAAGCTCTCTTCTGCAAACGAAAGAGGAGTTAAAAACCGCTCAGGCCGACTACCAAGCGCAAACAGAGAACCTGGAAGAGCGTATCCATATGCTAAAAAACAAAATGGCCGACAACCAGAATATACTGGAAGAGATGAAAGCCAAAGCAGAAATGGATAAAGATACTCCCGTAGACGAGGATGCCGATAAGCCAACAATAGAGGCCTTGGCTTCAAAGAAAAAAGAAGAACCTAAAGTTTCGGAGTCTAAAGATACTACAATTACAACTCCGAGTAGTGAGGGTGGAACTTCCTTGACAGTCTCAGCTACAGCTTATTCCTCAGATAACGGCTTAGGCTTTATCACAGCAACAGGCATTAACTTGCACCAAAATCCAATGTGTATTGCCGTTGATCCTTCCGTCATTCCCTTAGGAAAGATGGTTGAAGTGCCAGGTTATGGTATCGCTATTGCAGGCGATACAGGTGGAGCTATCAGGGGAAATATTATTGATGTGCATCTTCCCACAACAGCTCAAGCGCAAGCTTGGGGACGTAAAACACTTCAGATTAATGTACTTTCTTAAAAATTTTTGAATAAATAAGTCAAAAACTCCTGCTCACAGGGGTTTTTTGTGGTTTCAATCCCTATTTCTCATCTGCTCACTCTTCTGATATTATTTTGAAAATCATAAGAAAACATTACAATAATATTATATAAATGTTATTTATGTTGCTTAGTGATAACAAAATACTTGACGAGGGAAATGCTATGACTTATAATCAGCACAGCACAGCACAGCACAGCACAGCACAGCACAGCACAGCACAGCACAGCACAGCACAGCACAGCACAGCACAGCACAGCACAGCACAGCACAGCACGCGGTAGATAATAACCGCCTCTTTTTGCTTGCCCCCAAACGCTCTGGACCACTGGAGCGTTTTTTCCGTCCTCTGACCCTTCGTGCGGAGGGTCAGGTAAAGATAAAAAAATCATAAAGAATCATAAAGAAAGGGAAAAGGTATTATTATGACACCAGAAAAGAAACGAAAACTACGGAACATTGCACTCCTCTCCTTGCTTGGCTTAATTGGCGGGACCATGGCCTTCCAAGCCTTTAACCAACAAGCCATCAATGACCGAGAAAACACTGTACAGGTCAATGTCGGTGGCCGTGTCCACGACTACTACAATAGAGACACCGAAAACAAGGATGTCTTTGTGAAAAACTATGGCGAACGTCCCATCATGGCCCGTATCCGCCTGTCCGAGTTCTTGGAGTACCAAAGAGGACGAGTCCTTTACACCGCTCGTTGCTGGCAGTGAACGCAACAACTTAGCGACTTGGATCACTTGGATCCCAAGCGCAAACAATATCAATCAGCGTGCCGATACCGGGAACTCTAGCGCCTTTAACCGCTACGCTCAGCTGACCTTTGGCTGGAGCCGTGAAGGCGAAACAGCCCCGTGGTACATGCCAACCTTCAACCATGACAACTTAGATCTAAGGACTGCAGCTGCCGGTCATGCCCGGGACTATATCGCAGGCGCAGGGGCGACCGATGGGACAACCGATGGTACCACCCACCCTGGGGATGGTACGGATGCCTACTGGTCAAGTGGGGATACCTTTGATAACAGTGCAGGGATATGGCCGGGGGCTACCCTTGAAAATGAAGCCGCACAAAACCTGCGCCAGCAACGTGCCCCAATGACCATTGAACAGTGATCTAATCTCCTCCCTTACCAACAAATTGGGGACTTCTGGGTGGTGGACCACACCACAGGCTGGGCCTATTGGGCCTCGCTCTTGGAGCCCGGAAAGGCCAGCTCTTACCTTCTGGATGCCGCAGAACTGACCGAGGTCATCGAAGATACAGTCTTTAACGGCAGCTATTATTATGGTATCCATGTGGACAGCCAACTGATCAGCCCGGATAACAGTGAGGAGTTTCTCCCGGGTGGCGACAGCCGTTTAGAAGCTTTCCTTACAGGAATTAAGAACAACTCGATGAATGATGAGGGAACGACAAACCCACGTTATGAGGTTGACTCTCCACCGTCAGATTTTAACTTTGACACTATGCTTCCTGGCCGTGTCTTCACCATGGCAGGGGAAGAGTACCTCTATCTTGAAGACATGGGCAATGGTAATCATATGATTATTCGTCATGATCCTATTCGCCACACAGCCTACCATTTCCAGCCACAAGTTTTATCAGATTTCTATGCAGGACTCACACCAGCTGTTCAGGCTATGGTACAGCCTGTATCTCTACCAGAACCTGTTCCGGGTATTTCAGATACCGGAGCTGCGCCTTGGACAACTTTTGGTGAAGTATCACAGTGGTTACCTGCAGAGTGGGCAACTAGTCGATTTGACGCTGTCAGAGCAGATAGAACAGCTGTGAATAATTCTGGTACACCACAAGCTTTCGCGCTTTCACTGGCAGATGTTGTCCATCTGTCTACCGAAACAGGGCCATTCCCGAATCCTAGACAGCGTGTGGGTGCACGTTATGGTTCGTGGTGGACGCGTACCCCTGCTCAACCTAATAGAGCTTGGGTACTGCGTCTGAGAAACAGTAATCTGGAAGCTTATCCTTTGGGGAGTACATACTCGACTGGAGGAGTCCGCCCCGCCCTCATCATCAACCAATCAAACTAAAGCAAAAAAACGCTCACTCACGGTGAACGTTTTTTTCATCTACAGGTATAGCCCCATCTTTCTTTCATGAAACTTTTTGACCTGTTTTTAACTTGATTACGGTTGGCAGAGTAATGAATTTTTGTGCTTTGACTTGTTTTGCCTTTTTAGACTTGCGTAAATCTCTCTCCTCCGGACTAAACCAGAGGGCGATTTCATAGAGCGCAGCAAAACCTAAGCCTATTCCTCCAAACATTAAAACAATTTCTATAAATTCCATGGTGACCTTCTTTTATAATATTCTTAGTTCTCGATTAATTCGGGGTTTATTTCTTCGATACAATCAACGACAGGGCCGACGATTCTTGAAGTTTCTTCATCTAAGTAAAAATCCTTATATTGCGGATCGGTATTGAGTGAGTGACAGCGGAAACTTTCTCCGTCTCGGAAAACTTGTTTACAATACAGCTGTTCTTCCCCAGGTCCGCCCTCTGAAATAACATAAATATCGCCGTCTCTATCAAAGCCTGTCGTAACAAAGGTGACAATAGAGAAGTTAGGATACTCTGGTTGCATGGAGTCCCCTTTGATACGCGCAGCCCCATCATAACGGCCAGGACGTACGTCTGTAAAGATGGTGTACGTTTCCTGAGTATCATTCAAAGCTTGACCAAAACCAGCGGATAATTGTTCATCTGCTACCTCAATCGTATAGAGTTCCTCACGACGGTAAGTGCGTAAAGGAATGATATTATCAGGGGTAGGGAGAGTTTGTGGCGTTTGACTGGCAAGAAACTGTGAAAAATTCATGACATTTTTTTGTTGTTCAGCATCTAACTGTTTGTAAATATTGAGAAGCTCAATAAAAGGAGAATGCCCTTGATTTTCATTGAGGATAAGATCAATGGGGGTATTGTAAATATCGGCAAGTTTAGTCATCATTTCTAAAGCAGGATTGCTGGTTTTCTTTTCCCAAAGCGCATAAGTCCCTTGAGTGATGTCAAGCATCTCAGCAATTTCTTTTTGAGTAAACTGATGTTCTTTACGTAGCTTTTTTAAAGTTTGTCCTAGATTCATGCTTCCATCCTCGTTTATTGAATTTATCAATATTATAAGCTAAAATAGAAGAGAAGTCAAGCTGAAAAATTGAATGCGTCAATAAAAGGAAGCGGGCTTGCTTCCTTGCATTTTATTTATCTTCTCGATATTCAAGGAGAGCTTTAGGTGGACAATCGCGTGCTTTGCAAAGTGCTTCAAGTGTAGAGAAGCGTATTGCTTTAGCCTTACCATTTTTTTAAATAGAAAGGTTAGCCCCTGTGATACCCACGCGTTCTGAACGTTCAATCACGGACATTTCACGTCCTAAAAGCATGCGATCTGTGTGTACTTTATGAAAATATCGTTGTGCGATAGGGGTTGAGCATGATTTTGTGTGTATAAATGTTCTCATGTAAAGAACAATTGATTTTTATATGAAAGATAGTCGTAAGAGTTTCAAGGAGCAGAGAATAATAATTATATGAAATGTGTTAAAATATCAGTATGGTAAAAAAAGGACGTATTATTAAATCTTTAGCAGGGTTTTACAATGTAGAATCTGAAGGACAAGTTTATCAAACGCGGGCACGTGGTAACTTTCGTAAGAAAGGAATGAAGCCAATCGTTGGTGATTTTGTGGACTTTTCAGCTGAAGAAAATTCAGAAGGTTATATCCTAGATATACACAAACGCAGAAACAGCTTGATTCGCCCTTCCATTGCGAATATCGATCAGGCTGTCATCATCATGTCAACGGTTAATCCTGATTTTTCCTTGAATCTGTTGGATCGTTTCCTTGTATTTCTGGAACATAAAGATATTCAGCCCCTCATCTACATTTCGAAACTCGATTTGCTTGAGGATAGAAGTGAATATGACCAGTTCAAGAAAAATTATGAAGCGATTGGTTATCAGGTTTTCTTTGACTGGAAAGAGCTGACTCAAGTATTAGCAGATAAAGTCACGGTCTTTATGGGGCAAACGGGTGCTGGAAAAACAACCTTGTTGAATCTGATTGCGCCAGGTATGAACTTGGCTACGGGAGAGACTTCCGACAAACTAGGACGCGGACGTCACACCACGCGCCACGTGGAATTCTTTGAAGTTGCATCGGGCTTAATTGCAGATACTCCAGGATTTTCAAATCTAGACTATGATGTCTCTAACCAACCTGATTTAAATGCGGCCTTTCCAGAAATTTTACGAGAAAGTCATGGGTGTAAGTTTAGAGAATGTACCCATACACATGAACCTTCTTGTGCTGTCAAGGAGGCACTTGAAGAAGGCAGGATTTTATCGAGTCGCTATGAGAACTACCTACAACTATTAACCGAAATAAATAACACGAGGGAAACTTATGCCAAGCAAAGAAAAAAACAAAATTAAAGGGAACATTTGGATGAAGCAAGCCGGCTTTTTAGGTTTAGTGATTCTTTGGGGCCTGATCATTCTGTTTAAAAATAGTTTGGGAGACTGGAAGTGGCCACTCTTTGGCCTGCTTGTTGTCTTGACTATTTGGGGCTTATACCAAATCAATAAAGCTTTCTTTGGCTTGAAAAAATAGGAGGAAACATGAAAGAATTTACAAATAAAATCGCACCGTCTATTCTCGCTGCGGACTTTGGTGCTTTTACAGCAGAAGTCGCAAAGATTGATGCTGCCGGTGCTGATTATGTACACATTGATGTTATGGATGGTCACTTTGTGGACAACTTAACTTTTGGCTCTGGTGTCGTTGCTGCACTTCGCCCACATACAGATATGGTTTTGGATGTGCACATGATGGTCGAAAATCCTGAAAAATACGTAACAGAGTTTGCAAAAGCCGGTACGGATATCATGAGTATTCATGTTGAAGCGACAGCACATATCCATGGTGCATTGCAAAAGATTAAAGCTGCTGGAATGAAAGCAAGCGTGGTTATCAATCCTGGAACACCCGTTTCAATGATTGAACCTGTTCTCAATATGGTGGACATGGTCTTGGTGATGACGGTCAATCCTGGTTTTGGAGGTCAAGCCTTCATTCCTGAAACAATGGATAAAATTCGTGAACTTGTGAAATTACGTGAAGCTAAACAGCTTGAATTTGATATTGAAGTTGACGGTGGTATTGATGATAAAACGGTTGACCAAGCACGCGAAGCAGGAGCTAATGTATTTGTAGCTGGATCTTTTGTCTTTAAGGGAGATGTGGCTGCGAACATTCAAAAGTTAAGAGATAGATTATGAACATCGTCATTATTATTCTTTTGATTTTAGCTATTCTGATCGGGATTGCTAATTTTTTCAAAAAGCCCGCATCTAACACCAAACTGAATGCGCGGGTCGAAAACCTGTCTTCAAACTTGACAGAGTTACGTATAGAAATGTCGCAACAGTTGGGTCAAAACCGCCAAGAAATTTCTGGAACAGTTTCAAGCTTATCGCATAATATGAATGCAAACTTAGGAAATCTGACAGAAAATATCAATGCTAAATTTGATTATCAGTTTAAGGATTTACAAAGTTCCAACGAGCAAAAACTAGATAAAATTGCGCTCAACTTAGCAGAAATGTCAGCATCTATTACGGATAAATTTGACCGTAAGTTTCAGGAGTTGCAAGAAGCGAATGATAAAAAGCTCAGTCAAATCCAGAACACGGTGGATGAAAAGCTTCAGGAAACATTGAACAAAAGAATTTCCCAAAGCTTTGAGCAGGTTACAAACCTTCTGACTTCAGTCGATAAAGGATTAGGCGAGATGCGTAACCTTGCGAGTGATGTGGACAGTCTACAAAAAGTAATGACAGGGGTGAAAACGCGAGGCATCATTGGTGAGGTACAACTTGGCCGTATTTTAGAGCAAATTTTTACTTCAAGTCAGTATCAGGAGCAAGTCAACATTCAAGAGCGAAATGCAGTCGACTTTGCGGTTACCATGCCCGGTAAAGTAGCAGGCAGTGATGTTTTATTGCCGATTGACTCAAAATTTCCCTTGGAAGACTACCAACGTTTGCAAACCGCGCTTGAAACAAACGATATGTTGGCTATTGAAGCATCACGAAAAGCCTTATTTGCAGCAGTTAAAGCTCAGGCAAAATCAATTTCTGAGAAATATATTCTCCCGCCAAAGACCACGGACTTTGCAATCATGTTTTTACCTATTGAGGGGCTTTTCATGGAAGTGGTGAATAATACAGAGCTTTATGAACAACTCAGCCGTGATTATAAAGTAAATGTTACGGGTCCAACGACCATGACAGCAGTTTTGAATAGCTTGCAAATGGGCTTTAAAACGCTACAAATAGAGCAAAAATCAAGTGAAGTTTATGAAATGCTTGGAGCGGTTAAGACCGAATTTGGTAAGTTTGAAACCTCGCTTAAGAAAGTTCACGAACGTTTGCAACAGTCCGAAAAAGAAATCAATACGCTGATTACGACAAGAACGAATGTCATGAATCGTAAATTGCGCACGATTGATGCCGTTGACAAAGACACGAGTGCTGCGCTTTTAGAAATAGAAGGGGACTAAGATGGTTCTGATAAAAAACATAGCTATGGGAGAATTTTTTGAAGGATTCTACCTGATAAAATCAGTTGAGCTTCGTCGAACACGCGCAGGTAAAGACTTCCTTGCGATTGTTTTTCAAGATCGTACGGGAACAATCTCAGGCAATATTTGGGATGCCAATCCTAAAGCTGTCAAGCAGTTTGTTGCAGGTCGCGTTGTTCATATGAAAGCTTTAAAGGAACTCTACAATGGTATGCCACAGGTCAATCGCATTAGCCTGCGTTTGCCAGAAGGTAACGAACCAGCTAATCCTGCAGATTATCGTGAAAAATCACCGGTAAATGAGACGGATCTCCGTAAATATGTTGAAAGTATTGTTTTCCGTATTGAAAATGCAACGTGGAACCGTATCGTTCGTCATATCTTGAAAAAATTTGACCGTGAATTTTATCAGTTTCCTGCTGCGAAAACCAATCATCATGCTTTTGAAGGTGGATTGGCTTATCACACCACAACGATGCTCCAACTGGCCGAAAAAGTATGCGAAGTTTATCCACAGCTCAATGAATCTTTGATGTTTGCCGGTATTCTTTTGCATGACATGGCCAAATGTTTAGAGTTTACGGGTTATGAAAATACAAGTTATACCTTACGTGGAAATCTCTTAGGCCATATCGTTCTTATCGACGAAGAAGTCAGTAAAGCAGCCATCGAACTTGACATTAGTGATGAGAAAGAGGACTTGCTTTTACTGCGCCACGTCTTGCTGAGTCATCACGGGCAGTTAGAATACGGTAGCCCGGTCCGCCCTAAAATCATGGAAGCAGAAATCATCCATCAGATTGATATGATGGATGCGAGCATGATGATGATGATGACCGCTCTGAATAATGTTGAGCCAGGGCAATCAAGTCAACGCGTCTTTGCCTTAGAAAATCGTAACTTTTATAAACCATTGGATAACTAAAGAGAAGAAGAAAAGATGAAACACACACTTAAAAACAATACATTAACGGTTGCAGTTGATACTTTTGGTGCAGAACTACACTCTGTTCAAAAAGAGGGTATCGAATATCTTTGGCAAGCAGATCCTGCATTTTGGGGACGGCATGCTCCTGTTCTCTTCCCGATTGTTGGGAAGTTAAAAGACGGACACTACAGCTACTCAGGTAAAAACTATGAGATGTCAGGCCATGGCTTTGCACGTGATACAGAATTCACACTTGTACAGGAAACAGAAGATGAGTTGGTCTATGAAATTACTGCAAATGCGGATACACTTGCCCAATATCCCTTTGAATTTAGCTTCAAGGTAAGTTACAAATTAACCGGAAATCAAGTGCGCGTACGTTATCAAGTAGAAAATAAAGATGAAAAGACAATGATTTTTGGTGTTGGTGCGCATCCCGCTTTTAACGTTCCTCTAGAAAAAGGCAGCTTTGAAGATTACACCTTGACGATTGCTCCAGCAGAAAAACGTACTTTTATTCCTTTGGATTTGCCAACGGGTACGCTTAAAAGAGAAGACCAATCCGAAGTTGAGGTAAGTGATATAGCACTCAACCATGAACGCTTTGCTAAAGATGCTCTCGTTTATACATCATCAGATGAAATGTCAGTGGCCTTAACAAACCGTTTGGATAGCCGAAGTGTGAAAGTCACATGGGAAAATATGCCCTTCTTTGGCCTTTGGAGTCCCTACCCAGCTGAAGCGCCTTTTGTTTGTATCGAACCTTGGGTTGGTATTGCTGATGAAGTGAATACAACAGGTGAACTTACCGAAAAATTTGGCATGAATCAACTTGCACCACATGAAATGTTTAGCTGTGAATATGTCATTGAAATAAACTAAGTCAAAAAGATAGACAGTAAGTCTATCTTTTTCTAAATTTTAAAGAAAGACCGCGAGAAAAAGAAGCTGTAAATTGCTATAATAGAAAGTATGAATGATATTTTCCAACTTACACTGATTTTAGTTGCTTCTTTGGTCGCAACGCTGATCGCAAGAAGAATAAGAATTCCCGCAGTAGTCGGTCAAATACTGATTGGTATTGTCTTGGCACCAGCTGCTTTGGGATGGTTGCAAGGAGGACACACCATTGAGGTCCTCTCCGAAATTGGGGTGATTCTGCTCATGTTCCTGGCAGGGCTAGAGAGTGACCTTGGGGTATTAAAGAAAAACTTTAAACCTGCATTACTGGTTGCCCTAGCGGGTGTCCTTGTACCTTTACTGGTTTTCTGGGGCGTGACGACGATGATGGGCTACGCCTTCTCAACAGCTATCTTTTATGGTATCGTCTTTGCAGCAACCTCTGTCTCGATTACAGTTGAAGTCTTGCAAGAGTACGGTAAACTTTCTACAAAGGCAGGCTCCATTATCTTGGGTGCGGCTGTTGTAGACGATATTCTGGCTGTTTTAGCTTTATCTATCTTCACATCTACACAGAGTTCTTCCGGCAACTTGCCCAAGCAGTTTTTCATGGAATTCCTTTTCCTTCTTTTCCTTGTCTTGGTACACAAGTCCATTCCGAAAGTTTGGCGTTTTGTGGAGAAACTTCCGGTATATGCGAAGAACACAACAGCGGCACTTATTCTCTGCTTGGTTTTAAGCCTGCTCGCTGATGCAGCGGGTATGTCGGCTGTGATTGGCTCTTTCTTTGCGGGATTAGCCTTGAGTCAAACCGACGTTTCTCATAAGATTGAGGAATACAGTTCTGCTATTGCTTATGTCGTCTTCATCCCCGTTTTCTTTGTTTCCATTGCGATTTCCGTAACTTTCGAGAGCATCTTTGAACATCCAATCTTGATTCTCTTCTTTACTTTATTGGCCGTATTGACGAAGTTTATTCCGGCTTATTTCATTGGTAAATCGACGGGACTTACAAGCTCAGACAGTGCTTTGGTCGGCACAGGAATGGTCTCTCGTGGCGAAATGGCCTTAATCATCGCGCAAATTGGTCTTGCTTCGCAAGTGATTAATAGCGATATTTATTCCGAGCTCGTCATCGTGATTATCCTCAGCACTTTGATTGCACCGTTCCTGATCAATCTCTCTTTGAAAAAAGACTAAAATAACAATAATAACAGACTTATGACAAGAAAAATGATAAAATAGTCAAAGTATATAAAATGAAGGGGTTTCTTATGTCAAACTGTCAAGTAGTAAAACATCCACTTATCCAACACAAACTTTCAATCTTGCGTCGTGCAGACGTTTCAACAAAAGAGTTCCGTGAACTCGTTGATGAGATTGGTATGCTTATGGCTTACGAAGTATCTCGTGACTTGCCTGTACAAGATGTCGAAATTGATACTCCTGTTGCGCACATGACAGCGCAAGAACTTGCAGGTAAGAAATTAGCCGTTGTGCCAATTCTTCGTGCAGGGATCGGAATGGTAGATGGGATTTTGAAACTTATCCCAGCAGCGCGTGTGGGCCACATCGGTATGTATCGTGATGAAGAAACGTTCAAGCCAGTTGAATACTTGGTTAAACTTCCAACTGACATTGCTGAGCGCCAAATCTTTTTGGTTGACCCAATGTTAGCCACAGGTGGTTCAGCAATTCTTGCAATTGATAGCCTTAAAAAACGTAATGCGAACAACATCAAGTTCGTGTGTCTTGTTGCAGCACCAGAAGGTGTAAAAGCAGTCCAAGAAGCACATCCAGATATCGATATCTATGTGGCTGCACTTGATGATCACCTTAACGAACATGGCTACATCGTCCCAGGACTTGGTGATGCTGGCGACCGTTTGTTCGGAACAAAATAATAATAACTTAAAACGTTGGAGAGTGAAAAGCTTTCTAGCGTTTTTTTTATAAAAAAATAAAAATTCTGAGCTAAATAGTTTACAAACGTAAATTCATGTGTTAAGATTACATTTGTAAACATAAATAAGAAAATAAAAGGAGACATTATTATGTCATTTATCAACTCACTCAAAAACCGTCGTTCAATCTACGCACTTGGCAAAAATGTTAAAGATGCAGACCAAGCTATCGAAACAATTAAAGAAGCAGTAAAACACAGCCCATCAGCTTTCAACAGCCAAACAACACGTGTGCTTATCGTTACAGGTGAAGCTCAAGAAAAACTTTGGGGCCAAATCGTGGCTGATGAATTGAAAGCAACAATGAAAGCACAAGGCGTTCCTGAGTCAGCTTGGGAAAGTACAAAAGCAAAACTTGATGGCTTCAAAGCTGCTTATGGTACAGCTCTCTTCTTTGAAGATCAAGATGTTGTTAAAGGCTTGCAAGAACAATTTGCCCTTTATGCAGACAACTTCCCAGTATGGAGCGAACAAGCTTCAGGTATTACTTCAGTCAACGCATGGACTGCTCTTGCTGAACTTGGTATTGGTGCAAACTTGCAACACTACAATCCAGTTATTGACGAAGCAGTTGCTAAAGAATGGAACATTCCAGCAAACTGGAAATTACGTGGCCAACTTGTATTCGGCTCTATCGAAGATGAAGCAGGAGAAAAAACTTACATGGCAGATGATGACCGTTTCATTATCGTAAAATAAGTTAATAAAAGCCTTAGGGCTTTTTTTTGTAGGAAAAATGATAATTTGCTATAATAAAAGAAAGTAATACTACTCGAAAAGACTAGCGTTGCTACTGTTTGAGGCAATAAAATATTTTGAAATAATCAAGATATGAGCCAAAATATGATTTCGAAAAATTCCTTAGCATTAAGGACGCCAGATACAGCATATAAAGGAGAAGATATGGAAGCAAAATTGCTCAATAAAGTAGTGATAAAACGTAATGGTCGCGTTGTCGACTGGGATTCATTTCGTATACAAACAGCAGTTTTTAAAGCTGCAATCAATGGAAAATACAAAGACAAACCTTTGCATGCCAATATGATTGCCAATAATGTTGCTAAGGTTGTTGAGAAAGTCATCGCTGAAATTCCCTTTGATAAGATTGAGATTGACACCATTCAAAACCAAGTGGTCAACCAACTCAATGACTTTGACAAAGAAGTAGCAAAAGATTTCCTTGAATATAAAGTTAAACAAGAAATTAATCGTAAGCACTAAATAGCTGGACGATACTCTATTGAAAGTAAAAAGCAGATTCTATTGGAATCTGCTTTTTTTTGTGTTCTTTAATTAAAAATAAGGAATGTAATATAGTTTCTTTGTAATTGTAATGTTTGGTATAATTTGTAATATAAGAAACAAAGCGGTTACATTTAAAAAGTATTATGAGATCTTCAAAAGGTCAGGAGAAGAATATATGACAGAAAGAAAAGTAATCAAAGTGAAGAGGCAAGCCATACGCCGTGCGCGCCTCAAAAAAGTAGGGACTGTCGCTGCAATGCTGCCACTTGTGATGTCCAAGGGAGCACCAGTAGCAACGCTAAAAATGGATAAATGTAGAAACAGGACAACCGATGAATGCCATTGGAGATTACTACCTAACGTTACGCATTGTGGATCAGATGTCACGTTTGGCAAATGGTCAACCCCATGTAGCTGAAGATGAGCTGGTATTTGTTGATGCACAAGGCAAAGAAGTGGGAAGAGGAGATGTTCGTGTAGAGTTGCGTGATGAGCAAGGCAATATTAACCGTAACTATGAGTATGTCTTTGATGAAGAGGTTGAAATGATAGGACGTATTCTGAAGGCTCAAGAATTGCCCGTTACGCGGACACAAGCAGTACGTGTAAGGAGGAAACTCCTACAGAAGATCCGGTAACAAGGGAGGAGGAACAAGAAGAAGGAACCCAATTACCTCGTACAGGAGAAATGATTGGCTCAGGACTTGGTATTGCTGGTTTAATCGCTCTTGCCAGCGCAGCCATTTTACGAAAAAAGAAGAGAAAAGAGTAAGAGTTATTCCGAAAAACAGGACTTGAAAACGAGAATGTTTATGAATTTTCTCGTTTTTTTTGCACATTTTGCCTTAAGTCATAGATTTTCTCGAACTATTAATGAATAACTTTTGAAATTCAGGTAAAATAGAAAATAGGACTATTGGATTGTCCGTTGAATTTTAGAAAATACAGGAGACATATATCGCATGAAAAAAAGAGGCATCCTCTTGGTTAATCTTGGGACACCCGAGAATACATCGCCCCAAGCTCTAAGAAAATACCTGAAGAAATTTTTATCTGACCGACGCGTGATTAAAACCCATCCTTTGCTCTGGCAACCGCTTCTCAACGGGGTTATTCTTAATACGCGCCCGAAAAAATCCGCCAAGCTCTACGAAAAAATTGTCAGAGATGGTGAATTTCCGCTACTGACTTACACAGCAGCACAGGAAAAAAATCTGCAGGAACTTTGGCCTGAGGTTGAAGTAGCTATGGGGATGTCCTACAGTGATCCTAGCATTGAAAGCAGCTTGGAAACTCTCTTGAGTAAAGGTGTGGAGGACTTAACTGTTCTTCCTATGTATCCACAATATTCTGGGACGACAGTGGGGTCGGTTTTTGACAGTGTCATGAACTTCTTTTTGAAAAAAGATCATATTGTCGATTTAAAGTTTATACGCTCATTTTATAAAGAACCTCTCTATATCAGCTATTTTGCGCAGAAGATAAAAGAAACCCTGGTAAAGGAAGAAGACATTGAAGCTGTTGTCTTTTCTTACCACGGTATTCCGCTTTCTTACGTCACAGATGGTGACACTTATCCAGAGGAATGCACGGAAACAACACGCTTAATTATGGAAGAACTTGGCGATTTCCCACATTATCAAACTTACCAGTCGAAATTTGGGCCCGCTGAATGGTTAACTCCCGCAACAGACGATACCTTGAAGAAACTACCCGAGCAAGGGATCAAAAAAATTCTTATCGTTGCGCCTGGCTTTGTGGTAGATTGTTTAGAAACAATTGAAGAGCTTGAAGAAGAAAATAAAGAATACTTCCTTGAAAATGGTGGTGAAAAGTATGTTTATGTCTCACCTTTCAATGAAGATATGGCTTTTGCTGAGCTTGTCAAAGAGATTGCAGAGAAAAAATAAACATTATTTTCTAAAAAATCAAAAAACTTACTCCAAAGGGCTTGACAAAAGATAAAGAAAATCCTAAAATGGTCATTAGAGACAAGTCTTTAACCAATTCTTTCCAAGAGAGCGAGTGTGTGGTGTGAACTCGTATTGTGATTGCTAAAGATACCACTCTGATAATTCTTTCTGAGAACAGAAAGCGCGGCTGACACGTTACGTCAAAGATGAGATATTTTTGAGGCTTTTTGTGCCGAAAAAATTAAGAAGGTGGTAACACGCAGATCGCGTCCTTTAAGAGGAAGCTGATCTGCGTTTTTTTATTTCCTCAGTGCTCATCCCCAACCCTAAAATATGTTAACAAAAAAATTGGAGGCTTATATGATTAAAATCACTTTCCCAGATGGTGCTGTCAAAGAATTTGAGGCAGGCATCTCAACACTTGAAATCGCAAAATCAATCTCACCTGGTTTGGCAAAAAAAGCCTTGGCTGGTAAAGTCAACGGCAAGCTTATTGACGTGACCCGCCCAATCAAAGAAGATGCAACTTTTGAAATTGTAACACCTGAACATGAAGATGCTTTTGGCTTACTTCGTCATTCCGCAGCTCACTTATTTGCTCAAGCAGCACGTCGTCATTTTCCAAATATTCACCTTGGTGTAGGTCCAGCTATTGAAAATGGCTTCTACTACGATACTGATAATGAAGAAGGACAAATTTCAAACGACGATTTGGAAAAAATCGAAGCAGAAATGCGTCGTATCTCCAAAGAAAATTTCCCTTCAATTCGTAAAGAAGTTACAAAAGAAGAAGCGAAAGAAATCTTTGCTGGTGATCCTTATAAGCTTGAGCTTATCGAAGAACACAATGAAGATGAAGGTGGTTTAACAATCTATAGCCAAGGCGAATATACTGACCTTTGCCGTGGCCCACACGTACCGTCAACTGGTTTCATTAAATTCTTCAAATTGCTTAACGTGGCAGGAGCTTACTGGCGTGGAAATAGTGATAACGCGATGATGCAACGTGTTTACGGTACTGCTTGGTTTAATAAAGAAGACCTAGAAGAAAACTTGAGAATGCGTGAAGAAGCGAAAGAACGTGATCACCGTAAACTCGGTCGTGAATTAGACCTCTTCTTCAATGAAGCTTCTTTGGGAGCAGGTACAGCTTATTGGCTTCCAGATGGTGCAACTATTCGCCGTACAATCCAACGTTTCGTAGAAGACCGTGAAATCGCTGCAGGTTACTTGCACGTTAACACACCAAACTTGATGAACTTGGATATTTATAAACAATCAGGTCACTGGCAACATTATCATGAAGACATGTTCCCACCAATGGATATGGGTGATGGTGAACAAATGGAGCTTCGTCCAATGAACTGCCCATCGCACATTGCAATCTATAAACATCATGTACACAGCTACCGCGAATTGCCTATCCGTATCGCTGAGTTTGGTACAATGCACCGTTATGAAAAATCAGGCGCACTTTCAGGACTTCAACGTGTACGTGTGATGCAACTGAACGATGGTCATACTTTTGTTACACCTGATCAAATCCAAGAAGAATTTGGTAAAATTCTTGAATTAATTATGGAAATGTATCGTGATTTTGGTATCGACGATTATAGCTTCCGTCTGTCATATCGTGATCCAGAAGATACAGAAAAATATTTCCCAGACGATGCAATGTGGGAAAAATCACAACGTATGCTTAAAGCGACAATGGATGACATGAATCTTGACTACGTTGAAGCTGAAGGTGAAGCAGCCTTCTACGGACCAAAATTAGACATTCAAGTGAAGACAGCTTTGGGTAATGAAGAAACACTTTCAACTATCCAATTGGACTTCCTTAACCCTGAAAACTTTGACATCACATATGTTGGTGCAGATGGTGAAAAACACCGTCCAGTCATGATTCACCGTGGTGTAATTTCAACTTTGGAACGCTTTACAGCTTACTTGATTGAACTTTATAAAGGTGCGTTCCCAACTTGGTTGGCACCTACTCAAGCCATCATCATTCCTGTAAACAATGAAATTCATGCCGATTACGCATGGGAAATCAAAAAACGTCTCCAAGAAAAAGGATTGCGTATCGTCGTTGATGAATCAAATGAAAAAATGGGTTATAAGATTCGTCAAGCTCAAACACGTAAAGTTCCTTATCAAATCGTTGTGGGTGACCAAGAAATGGCAGATGGTACTGTAAATATCCGTCGTTATGGCTCTACAGATACTGAAGTTATCAGCTTGGATCAATTTATCGAAAATATTCAAGAAGATGTAGCAAACTACAGTCGTACTAAATAATAAAAAGAGAGGAAACTCTCTTTTTATTTATTATTAGAGCAGGTTGTATTTTCTAAAAAATCCAGAATACAAGCGCATTCACGACTTATAACTAGAAAAATAGTTCACAAAATGCTATACTAAGACAGTAATAGAAAATATTCGGAGGAATTTGAAATGGCAATCGTTTCAGCAGAAAAATTCGTACAAGCCGCTCGTGACAATGGTTACGCTATCGGTGGTTTCAACACAAACAACCTTGAATGGACTCAAGCTATCTTGCGTGCAGCAGAAGCTAAACAAACTCCAGTACTTATCCAAACTTCAATGGGTGCTGCTAAATACATGGGTGGTTACAAAATGTGTAAACTCCTCATTGAAACTCTTGTAGAATCAATGGGAATCACTGTACCAGTAGCTATTCACCTTGACCACGGTCACTTTGATGATGCTTTGGAATGTATCGAAGTTGGTTACTCTTCATTGATGTTTGACGGTTCACACCTTCCAATCGAAGAAAACCTTAAACTTGCTGAAGAAGTTATCACAAAAGCTCACGCTAAAGGTATCTCAGTTGAGTGTGAAGTTGGTTCTATCGGTGGTGAAGAAGACGGTATCGTCGGTGAAGGCGAACTTGCTCCTATCGAAGATGCAGTAGCAATGGCTAAACTTGGTGTTGACTTCCTTGCAGCTGGTATCGGTAACATCCACGGTCCTTACCCAGAAAACTGGAAAGGTCTCCACATCGATCACTTGACTAAATTGAACGAAGCACTTGTTGCTGCTATGGGCAAAAATGTTCCTATCGTATTGCACGGTGGTTCAGGTATCCCTGACGATCAAATCCGCGAAGCAATCGCTAACGGTGTAGCTAAAATCAACGTAAACACAGAATGCCAACTTGCATTTGCAAAAGCAACTCGTGAATTCGTCGTTGAATTTAACGCTAACGAAGCTGAATACATGAAGAAAAAACTCTTCGACCCACGTAAATTCTTGAAACCTGGTTTCGATGCAATCACTGCATCAGTTGAAGAACGTATCGACGTTTTCGGTTCAGCAAACAAAGCTTAATCAACTTTTAAAACATGATTAAATCAACGTTTGTCACTTGTGGCAGGCGTTTTTTAGTACAATATTTTAGGCTTAGCCACACTTCTGCCACAAGTGCTAAAAAAGCTTAGAATTAGCAGTTTTGGACTAGTAAGATTGTAGATATTGCTATACAAGCATTTGAAGCTTCTTTATGCTTCTGTGATATTTTCCAAAATTCTTTGCCACATTTTGCCATAAAAATAGGACGTATCGTATTTGATAAGTCCTATATATTGTTAATCAATTAGCGAATCTATTGATTCTGTTATTGTATCGCTCATTTTCTTTGTGATATGTGTATATATTTCTTCTGTGATTTTACTTCCTGATTTGTGACCTATATAACGTTGAACAGCAATCAAGGGAACTCCTTGCTCTGCCATATGGCTGACAAATGTATGGCGGAAAATATGAGTACTTATATGCTTGTTAAAGCTAAGTCGATTATCAATGTTTATGCCAACTTTTTTAACATGCCCCGTTTTAGTAATTTTCCCTGTTTCAGACGAATTAAGAAAATTATTGATTACTGAGTAATGAAGAGGAGTACCATTATAATCACTTTTATTGGAACTCTTAGAAGTAAATATCCAACCTTTATCTTTATAGTCAGGATTGCCTATAATATGATGTTGGTTAATTTCTAGTTCTTCTTGAAGAAGAAGCAGAGCTTTAGCTGATAGCTTAATTGTACGATAACTTTGCTTATTTTTAACGTCGCCTTCGTAATCTTCTTTAGAAGCCCCTCCATGTGTTGCACGTGTTCGTTTGATCGTTGCTAACTGGCTACCAAAGGAAATTTCAGACCTTTTTAACCCAAGAGCCTCTCCGATTCGCATTCCAGTTAAAACTTGAAATTCCAAAATTCTAGCATATTGTTGATTATGCTCTCTGACAATACTTAGCACCTCATGTAGCTCCTCTTTTTCCAAATAATGGTTTTTAATATTGTTATTTTCAAGTTGTTTGATCTGTTCACTCAATCCTTTTTCTTCAACAGAAATATAAGGCATTGGGTTTTGCTCAGGTAAAATATAATTCTTTTTTATCGCAAAGGTATAAATTGAATTTAAGTCAGATTTGATAGCTTGTGCAACTCGCTTGTGATTTCCTAAGGGATACAAATCATCAAGTAAGCTTTGAATCAACTCGAAACGGATATTTTTTAGAATACTGTTCCTTGGGATAAAACGAGTGATATGGTTATTAAATCGTCCGACTTCTCCTGCAAGAGTTTTGGGAGCTACTTTTTTCTTGATAACTCTATCATTGTGCCAATCAGACCAAATTTTTTCAATAGTTAAATTGTCTTTTGATATGAGTTGAACTTTTGAAATGTCTTGATAAAGCGTATTGGCAAGGTTTTGCATGTCACGCTTAACAATACTTTGAAGCTGTGAGGAAATTTTCAGGTTTCCTTTATCATCATAATTTTCATTTACGGTGTACCATTCTGAGAGAAATTCTCTTCTTTTATTGGTTAAAGGATTTTTGAAAGAAGAACGAAATTTGACTTCTTTGCTTCCTTTTTTCAAATTATTTTTAATAGATTTTATTGTGATATTACTAATTTTAATATTATCCATCAAGCACTCCTTTTATAACGGTGTTCTTGACGATAACGCAAGAAGAGAAGAAAACCTTCAAAATTTATCATCACAATTTTTTGAGTGGGATTAATAATAAATTTTTGAAACTCAAAAGTGTTTCTCATTTCTGTAAGTAGAGCATTGAGAGTTTTAATTTTTAAGCCTTCAAATCTTTTACAGATGGCTTGTTTATTACCCCATTCTGCTTCGCAGTTTTCAACTGGAACATAGTTTATTTTAATCATCTTGAATACCTCATTCTATGGTAAAATGGAGGTAAGCACTTCGGCGACCAAACTTTAGTGCTTACCAATTATAGGAGAATCTTTCTTTTTAGAAAGGTTCTTTTTTCGTCGTCGATTGAATTGTTCATAGATGATAGTATTTTGAAAATCATCTATCTCAATCGGTATTTTTTTTCGATAATGTGGTTCAACTCCAATAATAGCTCTAGCTTCTGAATAGGTCATTTTAATTCGAGTTGGTTTTTTTATTCCTTTACTTTTACGATATAAGCGTATTCCCTTTGGATAAAGCCAGAGTCTAGCACCTTTAATGTATTTCTTCTGAGCTTTATTGTTTAAATCGTTGGAATTTTCAGAACTTTCTTCAATATTGGTCAAGTAGGCACTAAGATATGCTCCAATATTGTCAACATCATTGAGCCTTTCGATTCTACACCACCCTAACCCCCATACGTTTTCAAAATCTTCATGAGGGATATATAGATTTTTTCTTATATAAGATTTTAGAAGAAGATGAAAATGATAGCCATGCCAATTTTTTATATCTCCATCTTTAATTTCATGTGGTTCAAGGATAGCTATATATTCTAAATCTTTTCCATACTTATATCTCAATCGTTTAATAAATTTGTTAAAGCAAAGGTAAACAGTACTGGTGTTTCTTGCTAATGAGGAATCAGCAAAAGTAAGTGTAATCCATAATTCATTAGGTTGTCCTGAAAAATTTGCATTGATCAGATAACGCAAACTTTTCATAGTTTGATTTAATGAATTTTTATTTTCGCTCCGATTTTCTGATTTATCAAATTCTTTGATTTCACCAGTATCTAAAACGACATATCTGTCTGCGTCTAATTTTTGAATGTTATTCGTGAAATTTGATTTTTCCATGTATTGAATTTCAAAAATATCATTCATTATGGTTAAAGTGACATAAGAATTATTATTTATTGAAAAATCATCATTCATTTATTCTCCTAGATTTTTCAAATTCTCTTATTGTTTAATTAAAAACAAGCCAATAGTCAAAATAATCGTTTGCGATTATTTTGAGGACTCTCCAAGAAGTAAGCCACCGCTCCGCTCAAATGCTTTTAGGCATTTGTGCCTGACTACTTAGAGAGTGCTAATTGTTTAGATAGATTTTATTCATTATTTTTGTGTACTAATTTTTCAAGAAGTTCCTTAAAATTTATTTTAGAAAAATCCATGTATGGTGCTTCAAAATAGGTTAATCCTGTTTTTGGAGTGACTACATAACCTTTACCAACTCCTCCATGATAACCAGTTGTCAAATCTTTCTTATATCCACCAAGCGTAACATGGTACAATTCTTCAGAAATATTTGCTCCCATAAGCAAACGAGTTTGGCACTGTTCAGTTATTGATTTTGGCAAATCTGTTGCTAAAATTCTTTGAGCAGCAATGATGATAATAAAACCTGCCATTCTTCCTTTTAATGCTAATTGTTTAAGTAAACGTACCATTTCAGCATTTTCCTGTTTTGAACCTGAATCTAGTGCAGAAAGTACTTCATCAAATATCAGAACATGAGCAGGTAAGGAAAAATCAGAGAAATTTGTATTAAGTCCTGTATTTTCTGAGTTGAAAATCTCAGAATAGCTTTTTTCCATCTCTTTTACTAAATATGAGAGCATATTGATGATTTCGCTTGGAGTTGTTGCTGTTTGGATTCCTACACTTCTAAATGTTGCTCCAAATGAAGTTTGTTTTCCATCAATAAGGTATAGCTTGTGCTTGCGTTTTAAAACCATGGCACCCAGAAATGAGAGTAACATAGTTTTCCCTGCACCACTTGGGGAAATTAAAAGTATATGGCAGGATTCGGATATTAAAGACCAAAACACATTATTATACAAAGGAATGTCATTATAATCAGGTTCAATCATTTAAAAGCTCTATCCCATCTTTTCTTTCAGGAGTCTTTCCCAAAATATAAATAGCGGGAATGTTTGCGTGTTGTTCATGATATTCAATTAATGGTAATTTAAGCCATTGAGAGAACTTTTTCCCTAACACTTCTTCATCAGAAGTTGTACCATTAAAAAATATTTCTATTCTAACACTGTCATCAAATATCTTAAAAAATACATCTGCACCATCCTCTATATAAGAATTAGAAAAAGATAGGAGCTTATATCTCATCTGAACATTAGCAAGAGTACTGTTTTTCGAAAAATATAGAAAATCTAGTGTAGTGAATAAAACTAATAGAAATGTTGATAAGAAAGCTACGAATAATATTTTTGATTGGTATTTTAAGAATGTTACTTGTAGAAATGGGATAATATTGTGTGGAATGATATAAATGACCAGTCCCCATGATACTATTGTAGTCACAAGTAAAGTTAGAATAATCTTTTTTAGAAAGTTAACTAAAGTTTCGTTAGGTTCACGTAATTTTTTCACTATTCTTGCTCCTCATCAATAATACATTTGCTTGCTTTGAAAGAAAGTTGAATCCAACCGTCTTTTACCCAAGGAGTAATAGTTAAATTTTCAAATTCTACGAGGGTATTCTCAGGAATTTCTTCGTCAGGGGAAAACAATGGGCGTTTTTCCTCAGTTTTAACAATGATTTTTTCGAATTTACGATCTAAACAGACAACTTCATAGTTGTATCCCAAGATATTGTCAGTTTTATCAAAAGAACCATCTTCTTTTTTTATCACTTCCCTTCGTTCAATGACATCAAGAAGAACAAGAGTTGTTCCAAGGGTTAGGGGGGGGAAAATTACCGGTTTGAGAGTCATAAAAAAATGACCTCCTTTCATGTTTAAAAAATATTATATACCAGAATTAAACGAGTGTATAAATCGAAGTACAATTATATTTAATCACAATTCGTTATAGACGTCAAGTTAGAAGTACAATTATTTTCGTATAAAAAAATATGATATACAAAAATATCACACTTTTTTGATTAAATTATTTTGATTTAGTGCCGCTCTTACTATAATTCTAATAACATAGGAAGTGGTGACATATTTTGTTTTAGTGAAGTGAGGAAATATAGTTTTTAATTCATTAATATCAGAAATTACATCCTCATCAAGTGTTAAACTTGTCCTTATGCTTGATTTTTCAGCTTTATTATTTATACCTAGAAACTTATTACCATAAATAATAGACTCCCAATCATACTTATTGAGTGGAGCTTTATGTTTAATTTCCATTAGTGCTATACCAATTGTAGCACCATTTGTGATTTTGAGTCCATCCATAAAATTATTTTCATTATAGAAATCTTTTAGTTCAGCAATTCCATTCAATGCTTCACTAGATAATCTGATACCAATCTTCATAGTTAATAACACCAACTTTTCACAGATATATATATTAAATATAGTTTAGCAAAAAATAAAAGAAAAAGCCATTAGAAAAGGAGTACAATTATTGTTATTCTTTACTAATTAGCATATTATATTTTTCAACAATAGAAATAATTTCTAAGAAAGGACGAACTTGTTCAGAAGTTAAGCCTCCCGTTTTAACAGTAACATCATCTCCTATCCCAAGTAAATAGTCAGAAGAAACATCTAATATTTCACAAAGTTGGATCAGAACAGAGAGACTAGGATACTTCGCATTCTGTTCATAAGCCGAGATTGTAGATACAGACATATTGAGCCTTCTTGCTAGTTCCGTTTGTGTAAATCCGCTGGATTTTCTTATGGCTTTTAATTTATCACCAAAATATTCCATTCCCATAGTGTTCCTCTATTCTAAAAGTATTATTTACAGTATAGTTGTTTTGCTTTTTCTTTAAGTGTTATGTTTTTACTTTTAGTGGAAAAAATATCAAAAAAATAGTACAATTAGTGTTGGTTATGTTCATAAATTTACTTTAAGTGTGAGTGTGGATAGAGAATAAATTGTTTATACTAATAAGCTCTATAATAATAAAATATATACTTAAAATAGTTGGATTAGGAGATTGATAAATATGAATAAATTTAAGAAATTTTTATTATGGATGATAGTTTTTTTAGCGATGGGAATCGTAACTGGATGTGATAATACTACTACAAGTAAATCCTTTAGCAAGATAAACAAAGCTTCAAATAGTACAACAAAGAAAGAAATCGATAAATCAAATGAGAAAAAATTTGAAAAACAATCAAAAATGAATCTAAATCAAATTAAAGCTGGGAACTATTCAAGCATACAAGACAATTGGGAAGAAGTTGCTATATTTGTTAATAAGCAAGATGGAAAAGGTAGTGTATGGTCGGTGACCAACTCTGATAAACTGACGGTTACAGAAAATATGATTCAAAATCTTGTTAGAGGAGATTCAAAAACATTGACGAAGACAGGGGTGTCTATTGAAAATATTAATACTCCAGTTGAGTATAAATTAAAACAGGGATATCTATCAATCACTTGTACCACTAATAATGATATCTGGTCTACATCTTTTTATCCTAAAAATGTTGAATTGTCCAACTTTGGAATGACTCCGCCACTTACCGTAGATAATAACAAGGATAGGATAGTAATAGGCTCAAAATACTATATTCAAATATTTCAACGTAAAGAAAACAAAAAAGATATTAGTACCAAATCAAAAGTTAATTTTGAATCAATCAAGAGTGGTAACTTTTCTAGTTTAATGGATGGATGGAAAGAGGTTGCGTATAACGAGCGAGGTGAATCAGGAATAGAGAAACCGTATCAAACTGAAAATAAGGTGCTAAGAAATAAGCTGACTATTGATAAATTTAAAATATGGACAAATCAGGTAGCGTTTGATACAAAGGAGATAAAATCAGATGTGGAATTGGAAAATATGATCTATCAGGTAAACGATGTTTTACAGCTGGAAAATGATATATGTAATATTGAAATTATCCCTGCAGGTGTTGAAATGAACAAAAATTATGGAGTACTACCAAATGAAATTGATATAAATAAAGATAGAATGACTATTACTTGGGATGGAAAGGGTAAGCATCCAATTGAAATATATCAAAGAGAATGATTAACGACGATAAGAACGTAAATAAAAAAATCATGTATAGTTTTTTCGCTATGATAAATACAGTTTTGGTATGAAACTAAAGAAAAAAGCTTGTTACAAAATTTGTGACAAGCTTTTTTAGTGGATATTATCTAATTTATTGTGATTGACATTTATGAATTTCCGAATAGAATTTTTTTCATAGAAGTGATATAATTAGTTCATTGTAAAAAAGGAGCGATGCCTATGATGCGCACAGCAGAACTTGAAATGGAACTAAATATAACTCGCCAATCGCTTCAAAATTATATCCGACATGGAGAGATTGAGCGTCCTAAAAAAGATAATAAGGGTTACTTATGGCTAGAACAGAATATTGAACAAGTAAAAAAGATAGTTGAGTTGAAATCAGGGAATCAACGTCACGTTTTATCATCAAATAAAAAATTAGAAATTCAAAATAGACGTTACTTAGGTAGTAAGCAAAAGATGTTAAATTTTATTTCTGAAGTGGTTTCTAAGCAAACCCAAAATGTTCAATCAGTTGCCGATATTTTTGGTGGAACAGGGGTTGTTGCTGACCTATTCTCTAAACAAGGAAAAAAAATCATTGTTAATGACTTACTTTACAGCAATTTTGTTAGTTACAATACTTGGTTTGGAAACGAAAATATTGATATGAATAAAATTGAAAAAATAATTGATGAATTAAATAGGGAAGTAGGCTTTAGTGGCTATGTAACTGAAAATTTTGGGGATCGATATTTTAGTATAAAGAATTCTCAAAAAATAGATGGAATTAGAGAATCTATTGCTGGTAATAGGGATTTAAAGCAAAGAGAAAAGGATATTTTACTTACCTCATTGATTTATGCAATGGATAAAATAGCGAATACAGTAGGACATTTTGATGCTTATCGTAAAAAGATGGATACGAATAATAACTTAGTTTTGAGAGTTCCAGATATTACTCAAAGCCATCAAAAAAATTTTATTTTTAACATGGATGCGAATGAACTTGTAAGAGAAATTGAAGCAGATTTAGTGTATATAGATACTCCATATAATTCTAGAGGGTATGAGAATGCTTATCATGTTCTTGAAAATATTGCTGAGTGGAAGAAGCCAGAAGTCGAAGGAGTAGCTCGTAAAGCTGTTAATCGTTCTGAAAAGGGCTCTGCATATACAAAATCTAAAGCTCCAGAGGCATTCCGTGATTTAATTTCGAATATAAGTGCAAAATATATCTTGGTTTCTTATAACAACATGGAGAAAAAAGGAAATTCTCGATCTAATGCTAAAATTTCAGGCAAAGAGATTTTTGATACTTTGGAAATTAAAGGAAATGTAGAGGTTTTTGAAACAGATTTTAACCCATTCACAACTGGAAAATCTGAAATAAAAAACCATAAAGAGTTACTATATCTATGTAAAGTAAAGTAGGTGATGTTTTGAAAAATCCATTTCTTAAAAGTGCTTTGAACTATACTGGTGGAAAATATCGATTATTACCGCAACTTTTCCCATTATTTCCAGAAGCAAATAAATTTGAAAGATTTATTGATTTGTTTGCTGGTGGAGGGGTTGTATCAGTAAATATGGCAAGAGAATATCAATTGGAGAATTATGATATAGGTAAAGATATTGTAGTTAATGATATAGAACCTCATGTCATAAGTTTGTTGAATTATTTGAGTAAAGAAAACATAGATAATATCCTTGAAAAAATTTATTTTTACATTAGGAAATATGGATTATCAGATACGGAAAAATATGGATATGAGCCATATTTATTAACGGATAAAAGAGATGTTAGTGCATTTAATAAAGAAAAATATAAAATTTTACGAGATGACTATAATATGTCAGTCTCGGAAGACATTGATATCTTATTCTATTTATTAATTGTGTTTGGATTCAATAATCAAGTAAGATTTAATTCAAAAGGGCAATTTAATTTACCAGTTGGGAAAAGAGATTTTAATTCACAGATGAAATCAAAACTTATTTCTTTTCAAGAAGTTTTGTCTTCTAATAATTTTGATTTTCGAAATCAAGATTTTCGGAATATTATTGATGTCAGTAAGGATGACTTTATTTATGCTGATCCACCTTATAGAATTACAACTGCTGCTTATAATGAAAGAGGTGGTTGGACCACTCAAGATGATTTAGATTTATTTGATTATCTAGATAAGATTGATTCTATTGGTGCAAAATTTGCTTTATCTAATGTAGTAGCACATAAAGGGAAAATAAATAGCGAGTTGGTTGAGTGGAGTAAAAAATATGGAAAATTTTCAAAAATTCCTTTGAAGTTTGATTATAACAACAGCAATTATCAATCAAAAGCTAAACATTCAGAGACTATTGAGGTCTTAATAAAAAACTATTAATCAGGAAATGTAGCGTTCCTGATTTTTTTGTTATAATGATACTAAATAAACAGTCAGGAGAAAATATATGAGGCTCGATAGTAATACAAGTATTTTTAATATGGGCGATACCTCAATTCGTGTAAATCAATTTGTTGAAGTGAATAAAATTATTCTTCAACAAGTTCAGAAGTTCATGTTATCTCAAGAAAGATGGGAGAGAAACACTCTAGCTCAAGAAGAATTTTATTGTAACTTTTTAGAAGAAATTGTGAAAATTGAAAGCGAGGAAGGAGTAAACTTATTTCGAGATTTTGCTCGTTCTAGAAATTACACACCTCCTTCAAAAGGGAGAGTTGGTTTACGAGGGAGAACTTTAACAAATGCGATTGTAAAGAGTGGATTGTTAGACTCTAAACGAAGAATTACTGATGTTGGTAAAAAATATTTGCAAGATAATATTAAACCTGCTGATAATATTGAAAAAATTCTAGGATTGGATGTAGATAATTTAATTTACCTAAGACAATATCTAAAGTTACGCATTTATGATTCAAAGACTGATGACTATTTTAATAACTTCAGATTTGCGATTAAATTTTTATCCAGATATGAAAACATTCCGCAAAATGATTTTTTAAAAATTGTTGAATCTGTAAAACCTAGTCAAGCCGATTTTGAAATCCAAAAAATAATAGATGATTATTCAGAAGTTTATCGAAGCTATAAAACTTTTGAAGAATACTATATTGAGACTTTCTCAACAACATTGCGAACAGAAGAGGAACTAAAAGCTGTCAAAGAAATGTTTCAAAATAAAGATTTTACGGACGAAAATTTTATTAAGTATTTCTATAATCGTGATAGTAATGATACATCGTTACTGTATAAAAAGTTTGTTCTTTCGTTAATTGACTTGATTGATAATCACAGTGAGTCTTCATTTGAAACAATAAAGCGACTTAGCCGAGATGACAAAATAAAAAAAGCTTTTAGTGAAGGGAAAATTCCATTTACGATTAGAAGAAATGATTCCATAACTACTTTCCTTGAAAATAATATCGGTAATCCACTATTAAGCAATGATAGCTACGACATTTATCTTGAGTTTATTTTTTCAAAGCATGATGATTTAATTAGAGAGTATTCTGATATGGGGAGAAGGGCATTTCAAGTTACAGGTATCATTCAATTTGATAATGGTTTAGTCAATTTAAATAGTAAGTGGCTGTTCGAACCACTATTGAATATTTTAGGAGATTCTTTTGAATTATCGGGAAGCAGTTCATATAAATCATATGAGGAAAATGAGGATAGCTCATGGTTTCAAGATTTAACGTTATCAGAAATCTTGAATATTTCTCCTGAGGATGAAATAGAACTACTCAATATTATTGGTAAAAAATTTAATACAACGGATTTAATTGTAATTTCTCAACACATTGAAGATGAAAGAGAAAAAGAATATCGTGAATTTGTAGAGTCTCATTTTCCACGAGAAAAGATTATTAATATTTTAGAAAATATTTCAGTTAGGGATGATGAATCAGTTTTTGGCTTAGTGACGGATAGTGCAACAATTCCGACAATCTATGAATATATATTGACGATTGCTTGGTATCATCTTTCAGAAACTAAGAATTTCAAATTAAGTACCTCATTTCAAGTTACTCTAGATGCAAATAAATTGCCGTTATCTCATAGAGGTGGTGGAGCTGGAGATATTGAAATTATAACGGATGAGTATGCACTTTTAATTGAAGCAACATTGATGGACATGAACACTCAAAAACGTGGTGAAATGGAGCCTGTCATTCGTCATTCAATCAATTTTGCACTTGAAAATAGCTCTATTTCTACCCAGTCTATTTTTATTGCCAATGAATTAGATAATAACGTTCTAAACGTTTTTAGAGGAACGCAGTTTATTGAATTAAATGGAACCCAACAAAATAATGGATGCTTGTCAGGTTTAAATATTTTTGCATTTACTACTAAGGAAGTAATGAATCTTTTGAAACTTAGCAAGAGAGATACAGCTATACTTGCAGAAATAAACTCAAATATTGATTCATCTCCAGTTTTAGTTAAAAATAGTTGGAGAAATTCAATAGTTGAAAAAATCATGAATGAAATATAATCAAAATAACTATGATTTCAGTTGGGGTCGTAGTTTTTTTGCAGTTTAAAATTAAAATGTTACTACAAATAAAATTAAGAGATGCAAAATGGTTAAAAACTTTTATGAAAGTGATATCAGTTGAAATAGATTTCACTAAATAAAAAATACTATCAGGACTTAACAAATGACGTTTTGAACAAAAAAACTCTTAAAATATAGATTTATCCAGTTTATGGGAAACAATAAAAAAATGTATCCGCTTTAATAAAATGTTATAATTAACTAATAAATAAAAGTGAGAGATTGAGATGATTGATACCAAAATTGATTTAACTAAAATAAAATTTAATGATGCAGATGAGCCTTTATTTTTAGGTAATGATCTTGAGCTAAAAAATAAAACTTTTATATTTGCAAAAAATGGATCGGGTAAATCTACACTGACGGATGCAATTGAAATTCAAAAAAGTAATGAATTTGATGTCCATATCTTTAAAGGGTTTGAATCTGTTTTAGGAGAAAATGATAAGTTGAATGCATTTGCTCTGGCTATAGGCGCAGGGGAGAACCAGCAAAAAATAAGAGAATTGGAGGAAGTTAAACTTGTTAAGGAGGATGAGAAAGAAAGAATAGTTTTCTCTTTAGAAGAACCTGATGGAAAAAATATAGATAATTATTTTACTAAAAGGAAAAATTATAAAAATCAGCTGGATGAAAAGGAGAAAAAGATTGATAAATTTTTTTATGAATCTGGAAAATATATTAGTCTTCATCAAAATCCTGCTCTAACCGATAATCAACGAGGATACAATAAAAAGACTTTTAAAGACGAAATGTCAAAGAAATATCAGTTGCAAGAAATTGAGGTAGCAAGAATTAAAGATTTACTAAAATCTGAATCTAGAATAATTGATAAGATAGATTTTAATAGCTCTAACTATGAAAGATATCTTATCTCTGTTAACGAGATAATTCAAAGCAAAGTTGAAGAGAAAACAAGAATTGCAAGATTAAGTTCACAAGAAAGAATCAATTTCGCTCAAAAAGGCTTAGAGATACATCAGCATGATGGAAAGAATACATGTGCTTTCTGTGGGAATGAAGTTTCAAGCAGTACCCTAGAAGAATTAGAAAGTTATTTTTCAGCAGATGAAGTGAAATTATTGAGAGGTAGGATATCTAACGGAAAAGTCCAAATCTCAAATGAAATAAAAAGATTAAAAGAAATAGATTTAAGTTCTAAAGATTTTTATCCAGAGTTCATTAGCAAAGTGAATTATGAAATTGAACAAGTGGAGGAGCAAAAGCGAGAAGTTCAATCATTCTTGGAAATTTTACTAAACGCACTAGAAGTAAAAGAGAAAAATCTTTTTTCTGAGAGTGCCAAATTAGAAATCTCCATTTGCTCTAATATAGACTTATCTAATTTCAACAAGATAGTCACCAAGAATAATGAATATTCAAACAATTTAGCTAATGAACAAAAAGAAGCTAGAGATAAGTTACGTTATCATGAAATATATAATTTGATAGAGAGGGCTCAATATCCTGTATTAGAAAATGAATTAAAGAATGCACAGAAAAATTTTGATGAATCTAAAAAGGAATATGAAGTTGAAGAAGCTAAAAAAAAAGTTTTAGAAGAAGAAATTCAAAAATTAAATCGGGAAATTTTTACATTAAAACCAATAGCTGAAAAACAAGCAGTAGAGGATATCAACAAAAAGTTACGTCTGAAAGTTCAATGGGAATTGGATTTTTGTGACGGAGATTCAGGATATTATCGAATAAAACAAGATGGAAAATATAGAGGTGTTAAGGAGCTTTCTACGGGTGAAAAAAATGTGATTGCATTTCTTTATTTTATTGAAAGATTAGAAGCAATTGATGAAAATACTAGAAGTAAAAAAATTATTGTTTTTGATGATCCGATGAGTTCCAATGATGATATGATGCAATACTTGATTATTAATGAGCTTCAGAAACTATATTCTGGAAAAGAAGTAAAAAAATTTAATCATCAAAAAGATTTTATTGTTATTCTCACACATAACATTCATTTTTATTTGAATGTTCAACCTCAAGGATATTTTAAGGATGAAAAGGGGAAAACAAAATATGATAAATGTAATTTTTATCGTATTACGAATAGAAACTTTACTCAAATATTAAGTGAGAAAGAAGACTTTAAAACGAGCTATGAATCACTTTGGATTGAGCTAAAAGATTTGTATCTATGTGGTCACAAAAATTCAATGCTTAATTCTATGAGAAGGATCATCGAAACTTATATGAAATTTAATTCAATAAATCAATCAAAGTTTTATAAGGATAATGAACAATATTTGAAACTTTTTAATGTTAATTCTCATTCTATTGATGATTTATCAGCTGGACTAATGTCAAATAATTGGACATAAAATGAGCTATATTTTCTTAAAATATTTTTCTTCCTTCTGATTTGGAGTTAAACCATTGTTGGCAGAATGAGGATTATAGTTGTTGTAGAATTGTTCGATGTATTCAAAGCAAGAGAGTTGAACCTCTTGAATGGTGTGATAAGTTCTTCGATTAATTTCTCTTTGTTTAAGGTACTTGAAAAAGACCTCAGTTACGGCATTATCATAAGGATACCCAGGTTTAGAGTAAGAAGCAAGTAACTGATGCTCATCTAATATTTTTCTAAAGGAAGCTGATTTAAATTGACTCCCTTGATCTGAATGAAAAATAATTGGTTCCTTAGGTTTTCTCTTATTTATAGCCATCTCTAGGGTGTCACAAGCAAGTTTAGCATCAATCTTATCACTTACTTTCCAAGCGATGCATTTTCTAGAGTAGAGGTCAAGAATGGCGCAGAGATAAACGTGACGCTTAGGTCCTATAGAAATATAAGTGAAATCAGTTGTCCAAACTTGATTCGGGGACTTCGGATTAAATTCTTGTTTAAGGAGATTATCAGAAGAAAATGCAGGAGAGTGTTTTGATTTAACCCGAGGTTTAATGGTCGACATTTTAGGGAGTGTCATAGACTTGAGAAGTCGTAAGATACGGCCTTCAGAAATATTAACGCCATAATCACGCAGAAGAATGATTTTAAAAGCTCTCGTTCCAATTCTTTTCTTAGCTTTCATATAAATCTCAAGGAGTAATTTTCTCAAGCGTTGATTTTCTATTTCACGCTTCGAAGGCTTCTTGTTAATGAAGTTATAGTAGGTGGAACGATTGACATGTAAAACACGACAGAGCATAACTGTCGTGTGTTCAAATCGGAGTCTATAGACTGCTTTTAATCTCACTTGGAGTTTTGCATGAATATGGCACTCGCTTTTTTTAAGATCAGATTTTCTTCCTCAAGTTGTGCATTCCTTTTTTGTAATTCTTGAATCTGTTTGGCAGTCAACACCGTATTATCTTCAAGACGAACTTGAGAGTACTGCTTAATCCATTTTGCAAGAGCAGAGACGGAGACGCCATAGTCTCTACAGAGTTCGGATTGAGTTTTACCTGTTTGATAGAGGTTGACGAGAGATTGTTTGAATTCCTCGTCGTAACGTTTAAAGCCTGACATAAAAGTCCTTTCATTTTTGTGTCTTCTTAGACAGATTATAACACACATATTTGTGTCTACTTTTATAGTATAGCTCCAAGCAGAAACATTTACTGAAGATAAAGAACAAATGATGTTGTTATTTAAACAAATTTTTGTAGAGAATAACGCTGGTAACCACTTTCATAGAAATTGGAAAGATTAAATATTATTTAGTGTTTATAACAAGAAACTTGACGCTTATAGTGGAGTATGATATTAGTTTTCTTGATTTTGGTGAAATGATTTTATTGCCACATAATTAAACTTGCCATAAATCTGCCACACTTTTCATAGATTTATTTAGATTTATAGAATATGAAAATTTTTAAGAACCTTGAATAAAAGTGATAACAGCAAAAATTTTAGAAACATGCGGAACTATAAAAATTTTTATGCTAAATTCAGCAAATAAAGCATAAGTCTTGATCTGCGAAACAATCTTTGATTGTGAGCAAACAAAGCTTAATCAGCTTTATAAATACGAATAAAAGAACGCTTGTCAGAAATGGCAGGCGTTTTTTTTATGTGAAATTAGGAGAAGGAAGTAAATAACAAACTATTTAAAAAGTTAAATATAAAACATAAAAGAAATTTTTCAATGCTTTGTTTTATGTGTCAATGAGAAAACAAGAGTCAACAAAATGTTAATTTTACTGACTCTTGTTTATGTTTGTTACTATAACGTAACTCAAGTATATCACACTTTCATGATAAAATGTAGAGGTACTACTTTTTAATAGTAATCAATTTTAGGATGTTAGATAATAATATAAATGCCTTAATTTCAACCTTTAGTGGCATTGTGTGTCGAGAAAATTAACATTTTACCAACACTCTAAAAGCTGTAAGTAGACAGTGAAGTTTTAAATTAAAATAATCAGCAAAGGAATATTAATGAAAAACTACATTAAAAATCAAGAAAAGCGTATTTCATTTTATAGCTTATTTAGAGGTATGAAGAAAATCCGTATAGCGGTATTACTTTTCATTAGTGCAGTGTTGTTATTCCCAAGTATTATTGCACAAGCTCAGGCTTCTGCTTATGTAAATGCGAATACATCTTATGCGCAATCAACATATCGGCAAGAACCAATTGATGATTCCGGTAACAGACAACTTGTCTGGAGTCTTAGAGTAAATAAAGATAATCCTGAAAATATTAATGTTAAAACAACAACACTCACTGAAGATTCTTTTACAGTCAATGACTATATTGATGGCTTTATATTAACAAACTACGGAAAACTTGCTTCAGTACCTACTGTAAGCCTCTCATCTTCAAACTTGTATAAAATACAGTACTCTATTGATGGAGTAACCTTTACTGACAGTGCTCCAGCAAATTTAGAGTTAGTAAAAGCATTTAATGTATTAGTGGAGGGTACAATTCCTAAAAAAACCTCTATTGTAACAACTTTTTCTGTAAAACCAATTATGGAAGCAATTCCAGATAATAAGGGTGTTGTTGCTGTTAAGCATACATATAGATACGGTAGTAGTACATACGAATGGAGCCCCTTGTATTTTAGTCCGTTTACTGACAAAGCCGCAGACCTTACAGTAATTTATCAGGACGAGAATGGTAAAGAATTACATGCGCCACAAACAATTTCCGGCAAACTTGGAGAAGCTTATGATACTACTACCTCTCAATATCAACCTTCTATTGATGGTTATACATTAGATGAAAGTAAGTTTCCTGCTAATGCCAAAGGTACTTTATCTGACCAAGCTCAAACGGTAACTTATGTGTATACTAAGAATCCAGTCAAAGCCGCAGATGTTGCGGTAAATTATGTAGATGAAGATGGAAACGCAATTCCTAGTGTTTCTCCGCAAACTATCAGTGGTAATGTAGGAGATTCCTATGATGCTACTACGGACGTATATAAGTTAACAATTGGTGGTTATACTTTAGACGAAAGCAAGCTTCCTACTAATGCGAAAGGTACTTTATCTGATAAAGCTCAAAAGGTAACTTATGTGTATACTAAGAATGAAATACCTAATATTACTGGGATAGTTCTTGCTAAATATGTAGACATAGATGGAAACAAAATCTCAGAAGATATTGTGAAATCAGGAACTGTTGGAGAAGGCTATAGTACTGAAAAGAAAAAAATTAAAGGTTACACTTTCAAAGAGGTTCAAGGTAATATAACTGGTCAATTCACAGAACAAATTCAAACCGTAACTTACGTGTATACTAAAAATAAAGTGAATCCGGTGCTCCCTGAACCAAAACCTGAGAAGAAATCAGATTCTAAGGATAAAAACAATAATAAAGGAACAATATCTACAACACAACACGCTTTACCTGCCACAGGGGAGAATGAAAGAATGACGATGATGAGCATCATCTTAGGACTAATCCTTATAGCTTTGGCTACAGTCGTTTCTATCTTCCGCTTTAAGAAAGCAAATAAATAATACCAAAAAGAAGTTATGAGATATAACTTCTTTTTTCTTATCAAAAAATTAAAAACTATATTAAAAATCAAGAATAAGGTGTCTTGAAACTAAAAGGTTTAACAAATAGTTGAAGGCACACAAAAAGTCTTGCAAGAGTGCAAGTTTAAAAAATTATTTTTTGTGGAGGGAGGGCGGATTTATTTAGGCTAGTTTGTTTTCATCAAAGGTTTGATTAGTTTTGAGGAGATGAAAAATTACTCGAATGAGCTTCTTAGCAGCGTGAGAAATGGCTACGTAATAATGCTTACCTTGACTTCGTTTCAGGGCGAGGTAGGTTTGGAAATGCGGTGAGAAGCGACATACACATGTTGTTGCGAGCATCAGTGCATAACGAAGATAAGGAGAACCTCTCTTGACCATACGCCCTGTAGTGTCTAAGGTTCCAGATTGATAAATGGAAGGTTCAAGTCCTGCATAGGCTTGAAGTTGAGCAGGATTCTTAAAGTTATTGATGTTCTTAATTTCAGCTAAGATGGTAGCACCTAAGCGTTCTCCAATACCTGCAATTGAAGTAATAGGAGAGTCGAGTTCGTATAAAATTGAGTTGATTCGGTTTTGAATTTCATCAATTTGGCTTGTAAGATGTCTAATGGTTGCGATGAGTTGAGTCAATTCCAGTTGTAGAGCGAATGATGGATTTCCGATTGTATCTTGAGCAGCTTGTTGGATTTGATTAGCTTTATCTGCTTTTAAACGTTTGATTTTGAGCAACGAATTAAAATGTGCATGTCTAATCTTTGAAGCTGAGGGATATCTTGTGAGAAGCTAATAAACGTATTGATTGTGAGGACTTGTCACGATTTTCGCTAGTTCAGGAAAGATAATATCTAATACACGAACATACAAAGTTTTGGCCTTAGAACGGTCATGTATGAGGCGGTTTTGATATCGTGTTAATTCTTTGAGTTCACGCATTTGAGGTTCGACGATAAAGCGTTCAGAATAAGAGTCATTGAGTAATTTTCGAGCAATTACAAGGGCATCCTTTTTATCTGTCTTGGATTTACGGAGTGTCTGTGATTTGACAAATTCTTTGATAAGCAATGGATTATATGTAAATACAGAGTAACTTAACTTTTGAAGAAATGCAATGAGGTTATCACCATAATGTCCGGTGTCTTCAAGAGCGATATGGATTTCAGAAATTGGATTTTCGAGAGATTCCAAATGGTCTTTTAAAATTTGAAAACCTTGAGAGGAGTTTTCAAAGCGTAAGTTTTTTGTGATGATTTCACCTTGGTCTTCAAGAATTGCGAGATCATGTTTGAATTTAGAAACATCGATTCCAACATAAAGTGTCATATAGTTCTCCTAGATAAAATTTAGCTCACAGTGATAACTCCACGCACTTTTTGTCTTGTAGCCATATTAGATATAAAACGTCTAGCGTTATCAAACTAATTACCAATTGAACAAAAAGCTGTGGCTAGAGCCATTCACTAATCGTCAAGCGATTGGAGTTGGGAACTAATCCACAGCTATCTACTTCAAGTTTAACACTTGAGCTTTAGCAGTAGCGAACTGCTTAATATAAATAAATGAAGGCAGTTTGAGTCAAAAATTTGAAAGAAAATGTTAAACTTAAAGAAGAGCAAAGCTCCTCTGTTTCGCAGGATAAATCTGCTATTTAGAGTGATACCGCTCAAACCATCAATAGTGAAGAAAAGAGGGGGAGAGATGATAGGGATAAAAAAACGTAAGAATACCGAACTTTCAAAAGAAATGAACGGACAAATACCTCAAACGGTGAAAAAATCTATAAGCAGTGACAAAGCTTCTAAGGTTCATAGAACCATTCATGGGGCCTCAATTACTGCTGCAGGTGTAGGCGCTCTACCGATACCTATTGCCGATGCCTTAATTTTAGTACCTATTCAGTTAAAGATGCTGAAAAATATTTATAAAATTTATGACGTCAAGTTCAGTGATAAATTTGTTGTAAACTTTATAAGAGTGACATTGATTCCGTACATCGGAAGATCGTTGGCTACTTTGATTCCAGGTGTAGGTAGTGTGGTCAATGCTTCAATAGCTGCAGCAATTACTGAAGCGATTGGCTGGAGTGCAGCAGCTTCTTTAGAAAAAGGCATCGACATTACGAAAGATACCGAAAAATTTGAAGGAATACTGACAGATACACTCAAAACTTTGATTCAACAAAAAAAATAAAAAAAACGGCTAGGCTTAGCCGTTTTTTTTATTTTAAAATTTATCCTTGACAAGATTTTGATAATACAGTATACTAATATAAAAGCGGTTTCATAAAAACGGATAGTGATTATTAAGTTAAGCTAGACCTTATCGTACTCTATTTTTGTCATAGGGGCGATAGGGTCTATTTTTGTGAAATGAGGGGAAAATTGTGGAAATCAGAAAAATCCTAAATAATAACGTGGTCATAGCAATTAATAGCAGAAATGAAGAAATCATCCTTATGGGGCTGGGTATTGGTTTCAAGAAAAAAATAGGTCAAGCAGTTGAGGTTGATAAAATCGAAAAGATTTTTGGCCTAAAAGCCAGCTCGGATATACAGAGCTTTTCGGAGATTTTAAATGAGATACCGAGTACTATTATTGAGCTGTCGATGGTGACTTTGTCTGAGGTTAAAGTTAAATTTGATAAAGAAGTTTCAGACACAACGCTTGTTGCTTTTGCGGATCATCTTCATGCAGCACTTCTGCGGACCGAAGAAAATATCTCAGTAAAGAATTTCCTGCTTTGGGATATTAAACGTTTCTTTCCAGAAGAGTTTAAAATCTGTCTGAAAGCATTGGAAAAGGTAAAAGAACAATTCGGTGTAGAACTGCCAGAAGACGAAGCAGGATTTCTGACCATGCATATCGTGAACGGTACACTTGGTACTGGTCATGAGTACGCGATGCAGTTGACTAAGCTTATGGAAGAAATTTTAACGACATTAAAGTATACCTTAAAAATCACCTTTGATGAACAAGATATTTACTTCCAACGTTTCATTACGCACCTCAAATTCTTTACGGAGCGAATTTTAGCTGGGAGTGCCAGAGTAGAAGAAACCGATAAGGAACTTTTTGCTCTTATTATGCGCAAATATCCCAATGCTTATCTTGGCACACGTAAAGTGAGCGAATTTTTAAAGCAAACAAGGGATTATGAAGTCTCAGAAAGCGAACAGATTTATATGACCGTGCATTTGGCACGTATTTTGGAGAAAATCCAATAAAACTAAACTTTGGTAACAAATGGATCGTGACATTAAGTTGGCGAGACCTCTAAAAAATATATTATTTGGAGGTTTGTGATGGGCAAATATGAAGCTCTTGCAAAAGACATTGTAGCAAATGTGGGAGGGAAAGAAAATATCCTCTCATTGACAAATTGTATTACGCGACTACGCTTTAAGTTAAAAGACGAAAGTATCGCGAATACAGAAGTACTGAAGAAGATGAATGGTGTGGTCACGGTCATGCAAGCCGGTGGACAATACCAAGTCGTTATTGGGAACCATGTTCCTGATGTCCGCGCTGATGTGGATAATATTATCGGCAAGCTAGAGACAGATTCTTCTCAGACAAAAGCCACAGGAAATATCTTCGATAAGTTTGTCGAAATGATTTCGGGAATTTTCCAGCCTATTTTAGCACCTTTGGCAGCAGCAGGTATGATTAAAGGATTGAATGCGATTTTGTCCTTTGCACTGGGTGCAAGTTTCCAAGCATCTTCAACCTATGCTGTCCTTAATTCTATGGGCGATGGACTTTTCTTGTTCTTACCAATCTTTATCGGCTATACCGCGATGAAAAAATTCAACGGGTCACCCTTTGTTGGGATGATGATTGCCGCAGCCTTGGTTTACCCTGGATTTGTGGATGGAGCAGTTACTAAAACCTTCGCTGAGAGTGGGGGGCTAAACTTCTTTGGAATACCATTTTCAGTGCCAGCAGCAGGTTATGGTTCATCCGTCATGCCGATTATCGCTATTACAGCTTTTGCGGCTTTTCTTGAACAACAGCTCAAGAAAATTATCCCTGACGTAGTGAAACTTTTCTTAGCACCTTTCTTTACAGCTTTGATTGCAATTCCTTTAGGTTTCCTAATTATTGGACCAGTCATGAATATTGCTTCTGATGCTTTAGGAAAAGGGCTTATTGCCTTGCAAGGTTTCAGTCCCATTATCTTTGGACTGGTGTTAGGTTTTACATGGCAAATTTTGGTTATGTTTGGCTTACACTGGGCAATCATTCCTTTTGCCATCATTTCTTTAGCGCAAGGTGAGCCAACTGCATTACTTATTGCAGCATCAGGTGCTTCATTTGCTCAGACTGGTGCAGTGGGGGCAGTGATGTTGAAAACAAAAGACAAACGATTACGTGAGTTAGCAATTCCTGCATTCATTTCAGGATGGTTTGGCGTAACAGAGCCAGCCATCTACGGGATAACACTTCCAAAGAAACGTCCTTTCTGGGCTTCGTGTGTGGTAAGTGGTATTATTGGTGCTTTTGCTATGGGATTGGGCATAAAAGGTTACACAATGGGCGGCTTAGGTGTCTTTAGTTTCACAACAAATATCAGTTTAGATGGTGATATTTCGGGAGCAGTTAAGATGATCATTTTAGCAATCATTGGTGTAATTGCAGGCTTTGTTTTGACATGGATTCTTGGTTTTGAAGATGAAAGCTCAGAGGAAGAACAACCAAAAGAAGCAACAAAAAGTCAAAAACGTGTATCACAAGAAGCAGGTGAAGAACATATTGCGACTCCTTTAGAAGGCAAGGTCCTTCCATTATCTGAAGCCAATGATGCAGCTTTTTCAGCCGGTGTTATGGGTAAAGGAGCAGTAATTGAGCCGACACTTGGTGAAGTTTACGCACCTTTTGATGGACAAGTGATGACCGTTTTTCCTACAAAACATGCTATAGGTTTAATTTCAGATCAAGGAACAGAGCTCCTTATCCATGTCGGTATTGATACAGTGCAGCTGGAAGGGAAATATTTTGAATCCTTCGTTTCACAAGGTCAAAAGATTCAAAAAGGCGATTTATTGCTGAAGTTTGATATGGAAGCTATTGAAGCTGAAGGTTTCAGTACACAAGTACCGATTATTGTAACCAATAGCAGTGATTTTGAGGATATTGTAATAACTGACAAGACAGTTATTCATAAAGCAGAAGAGTTATTAACAGGGCTTGTAAAAACAGCGGATGACTTGGTCGTTCAGCCAGTATAAAAAAGGAGATGGAGATGAGCTTTAAAAAAGACTTTTTATGGGGCGGAGCTATCGCGGCCAATCAAGCAGAAGGTGCTTATAATGTTGGCGGTAAAGGACTGTCTGTGGCTGATATGAAAACTGTAGGTGGAAAAAACAAGGAACGTCATTTTACACCTGTGCTTGATGAGGAGATATATTATCCCTCACATCGGGCGATTGATTTTTATCATCATTACAAAGAAGACATTGCTTTGTTTGCGGAAATGGGCTTTAAAATATTCAGACTGAGTATAAACTGGTCACGAATTTTCCCTCAAGGAGACGAAACTCAACCTAATGAAGAAGGTTTACTCTTTTATGATCGTGTGTTTGATGAATGCTTGAAACATGGCATTGAACCATTGGTTACACTCAGTCACTTTGAAATTCCACTGGGCTTGATGGAAAAATACGATGGCTTTCTAAGCCGCGAAACCATTGATTTCTATGTGAATTATGCCAAAGTATGTTTTGAGCGCTACAAAGATAAAGTCAAGTATTGGATCACTTTTAACGAACTTAATTTTGGCTCAATGCCCCACGGGGAACTTACGGTTTTAGGCCTTCATCCACATGGTGATTTTGCGCTTAATGCGATTCCAGAGGATGAGCATAAAAGATTTCAAGCCTTGCACCATACTTTTATTGCCAGTGCAAAAGCAGTAATTGAGGGCCACAAGATTAATCCAGAGTTTAAGATTGGCTGTATGATTGCGCATTTGACCATGTACCCTCTTACACCAAACCCAGCAGATGTCTTGCAAACCAAAGAATACGATCTTCTTGTGAATAAGTTTGTCGGTGATGTTCAAGTCAAAGGAAAATATCCTGCGCTCATCGAAAAATACTTCCAAAATAAAAATATTGACATTCATAAAGAAAAAGGTGATGATGCGCTGCTCCGAGAAGGAAGGGTTGATATGTACACTTTCAGTTACTATATGACACTTTGCGTAACGACTCAAGAAGGGGCAGAGCCTTCGATGGGGAACTTGATGGGTGGTGCAGCAAATCCTTACTTGGAAGCCAGTGAATATGGTTGGCAGATTGATGCTACCGGTTTGGAGTATACTCTAACTGACTTGTATGACCGTTATGAAATCCCACTCTTTGTCGTCGAAAACGGATTAGGCATGGAAGACAAGGTTGAAGCAGATGGGACAATCAATGATGATTATCGTATCGATTATTTCCAAAAACATATCCAGGCGATGAGCCGCGCAGTTGATAAAGGGGTTGACCTCCTGGGTTATACACCTTGGGGCTGTATTGATTTGGTTTCCGCAGGGACTGGAGAAATGCGGAAACGTTATGGCTTTATCTATGTGGATATGGACAATGAGGGTAAAGGAACATTAAAACGTTCCAAGAAAAAATCATTCGACTGGTACAAAGAAGTAATTGCCTCAAATGGCGAAAATATTTTAAGGGAGAAATAAAATGACATTTAAAAAAGATTTTTTATGGGGCGGCGCCACAGCTGCTAATCAATTGGAAGGTGCCTTTGATATGGATGGGAAAGGACTTTCTGTCGCAGATGCGATGCCGGGCGGAAAAGAACGCTTAGCAATTCTCAATTCACCAGACTTTGATTGGACCATTGATGAAGACAAGTATGTTTATCCCAACCACAAAGGGATTGATCATTACCATCATTTTAAAGAAGATATTGCTTTATTCGCGGAGATGGGTTTTAAAGCTTATCGCTTTTCTGTGGCCTGGTCCCGCATCTTTCCGAAGGGGAACGAAAGTGAGCCTAATGAAGCCGGTCTGAAATTCTACGACCAACTGATTGATGAATGTTTGAAATACAATATCGAACCTGTAGTCACAATTTCTCACTATGAAATGCCACTTCATCTTGCTAAAGAATATGGCGGATGGAAAAATCGTGAATTGATTGAATTCTATGTTCGTTATGCAAAAGTTTTGTTGGAACGTTATCAGGACAAAGTCAAATACTGGATGACTTTCAATGAAATCAACTCTGCAACCTTCTTTGCAGCTCTGAGTCAAGGTTTAGTGCCTTCAAATGGTGGAAATGACAAAAAGAATGTCTTCCAAGCTTGGCACAATCAGTTTGTTGCAAGTGCTTTAACTGTAGAATTTGGTCATGCCTTGAACAAAGATTTGCAAATCGGCTGTATGAGTATTTATTCAACCACTTATGCCTTTGATGCCAATCCTGTGAATCAGATAGCTGCTCAACAAAGTATTCAAGAATTCAATTACTTCTGTAATGATGTGCAAGTCCGAGGGGAGTATCCTGTCTTTACACATCGCTTGCATAAGAAATATGGGATTAAAACAGAAGACTTAGAGATTACGAAAGAAGATTTGGACACCTTGAAAAAAGGAACAGTCGATTACATCGGTTTTAGTTACTATATGTCAACTGTAGAATCCAAAACCCAAGAAGGGGTTGAAGCAAGTGGAAATATGGTACTCGGGGGTGTAAAAAATCCGTTTCTGAAAGAAAGTGAATGGGGATGGGCCGTTGATCCTGATGGCTTACGCTATGCCTTAAATGATCTTTATGGGCGTTATCAGCTTCCCCTCTTTATAGTAGAAAATGGCTTAGGAGCTATCGATAAAGTCAAAGCTGACGGTAGCATTCAAGATGATTACCGTATTGACTATTTACGTCGACACATTATTGCTATGGAAGAAGCAGTCGGAGATGGTGTTGATGTGATGGGTTATACACCTTGGGGCTGTATCGACCTTGTTTCTGCCTCAACCGGTGAAATGAGTAAACGTTATGGTTTCATTTATGTGGATTTGGATGATAAAATCCAAGGGACAGGAAAACGTTCTAAGAAAAAATCTTTTGACTGGTACAAGGAGGTCATTGCATCTAATGGTCAAAGACTTTAAAAATAAAAAAACCACTTCAAGTGGTTTTTTTATTGAGGGATTTATTAAGAGGAGGTTTCCAGGTATCCTCTAGAAAATGTCGGACAATCCGACTAAAATTTGTGGGACGAAAATAGAAACTTAGATGGCTGCCCCCAGGAATGATAAAAAACTGACTATTAGGAATGTGCCTTGCAATATCATGAGCATGGGCGGTTTTCACCACGTCAAACTGGCCATTGATGACAAGTGTGGGAGCTGTTATATTTTCTAATTCATTCATATTTTGAAGCACATCTTCCAAAAGAAGTTGCAAAGCAGGTGAAGGTCGACGCAGTAACTGTGCACAAAAGTTGAGTGATTTTACGGTGAAGCGTACCAAGCCATAAAGTCCAGCATAAGTGGAATTGCCAGCGTTTAGGATTAAACGATGTACACGTGCAGGATACTTGCTGGCTAGAAGCATTGCAATATTTGCGCCATCACTGAAACCAAGGAGATTGATGGCTTGCAAATTTTCAGCTTGCATCACTTCAAGTACATCTTGCATTAAACGATTAAAACTAAGTTTTTTTCCGCGAAAAAGACTTTTTCCATGACCACGCGTATCGATTGAAATACAAGTATATTCACCCTTTAGTCTTTTGATAAGTCGTTTAAAGATATTACTATTTTGTGAGTTGCCGTGCAGCAGAAAAAGCGCAGGACCTTCACCTTCAACTTTATAGTAAATTTTCACCTTATCACTTGTAATAATATATTTTTCCATGATTTTGTCCTTAATGTTAGTATAGCAGATTAGCCGTAGAAATGGGGCTTTGTAAAATAAATGAAACAACTGTAAAATAATCGCACATATTGGTTGAGTTAGATAATAATTTTTGTTAGAATAAAGTGACCTATCGATTTATTAAAAAAAGATTATAAAAAAAATAGAAAGTTTGATTGATTTGAGGAGATGAAATTAACAATGGCGGAAAAAAATATAAATATATGAAAGTAAAGGAGCGCAAAGCTCTACCAAAGGTCGCTCTAAGTGCAGCGGCAGTATTAGGTGTCGCTGCTTTTGGTGCAAATGCGCATGCAGATAGTGCAACAAGTACTGCATCAGATATCAAAGCGGTGACGAATTTGGACACTCTAGCTCTGAATTCAGAGGAAAACATGGTTGAAGCTGGGGATAATGGGCAGTTGGAGAGTAGTGAAACAGAAAATTCAACAGATTCAACAGATCCAACAAACCCAACAGATCCAACAGATCCAACAGATCCGACAGATCCGACAGACCCAACGGACCCAACAGATCCGACAAATCCAACAGATCCCACGGAACCTGAAAAACCCGTGAATCCAGAGAAACCGAAGCCAGAGAAACCAAAACCTTCTCAGCCAAAGCCATCAACGCCAAAACCGAGCACACCAGCACCAACTCCAGCTCCAGCTCCGTCTGCACCTAACTATAATTACGTTGCTCCCGTCTATTCTGGAGCCAACTATACAGCACAGGATGCGGTAACGACTTATAAACAGGCAAGTACAGATGGCGACTTGAAATTTAATAAAACAAATATTGCAGTACCACCATTGACAAAAATTAACACTACAACTGCTGAAGATTTTATCAAAAGTATTGCCCCTCGTATTTCACAACTTGCAGGCCAAAACAATCTCTATGCTTCTTTAATTATTGCGCAAGCTATTCTGGAATCTGGCTACGGACATAGTAATGTCGCAGCAATCTACCATAATTTATTTAATATTATCGGTGCATTTAATGGACAGTCCGTAACAATTTCGTCTGGAACTTACCGTGCCTATGAAAATTTTGACCAATCCCTTGTAGATTACATTAATTTGATGTTGCATGGAACAACTTGGAACAGCAAGATTTATGCTGGAAGCTGGAAGGTAAATAGTGCCAGTGTGGAAGACGCAGCACGTTCATTACAAGGTATCTTTGCTACAGATCCAGAGTATGCCGCTAAGCTTATTCAAATTATTAAAGAATACAACTTGACCCAGTATGACGATATTGAAAACTTGTCAGAGGAGTTTAAAAATCTCGATGCTCCTGCAAGCCCCTTATTGGAAGCAATGCCGAGTGATTTGAAATTCCCAGAATATGATGGGAAACAATACCCAGGAGCCTCAAGCTATGCCTGGGGAAATTGTACACAATATGTGTATAACCGTATCTTCCAACTGGGCGGAAAAATTGGCCAATTCATGGGTAATGGTGGCGTTTGGGGTTCAAGCGGCGCCGCACAAGGTTACTATACAACAACTATTCCACAAGTGGGCTATGCGGTAAGTTTCCCACCGGGCGTAGCTGGAGCTTCTGCTGAGTATGGTCACGTTGCTTTTGTGGAAAAAGTAAATAAGGATGGTTCAATTCTTGTTTCCGAAATGAATGTTAAAGGACTTAACGTTGTAAATTATCGTACGATATCAGCAAGTGATGCAAGCTTATCCACATATATTCAACCTCAAAAATAAAAAAAGGTTCGTAAGAGCCTTTTTTTGTCCTTTTGAAAAAAGTTAAAGAAAAAAATCAGTCCAAAGACTGAGATTATCCACAATAAAGTATGGGATAATGTAAATATAGAGATTGACAGATCTCAGTTCTATAACAGGAGGAACAACAATGAATAAAAAAGATAGAATTATGGACTTGATGCGTCGGGGGATCATCACTGAAGACGAAGCATTAGAGTTGCTTGACAAATCAAATCCTATGGCTGAAGAAGGCCACAGCGAAAATAAAGAAAAATTTAACTACACAGATACAGAAGGATTTGTTAACCACGAGGTTGACTTTATGGACTCCTTCAAAGGTATCATGGACCAAATCGTAACAAAAGGAAAAGTGGTGTTCAAAGATGCTTCGAAAGCAATCGATGATAATATCGACTTCTCTAAAGGTTTTCCAAAAGTAAAATCGACAGTAAAAACTGTGGAAAAAGATATTGAAGGTGACTTTCATTCCGTTAATTTAGACATTAAGGCTGGTAAAATTTCCGTTTATCCTGGGGAAAATGCTCATGTAAAAGCTGAATACAGAATTTACGGTGCAGTAGACCAAGAAAAAATTGATGAATATCTGGCTGAAAAAACAAAACTCGAAGTTAGCGACGGTGTTTTAGAGATTACGACATCTGATAGCTTGCGTACAGCTGTGAATTTGGAACTTTACTTGCCTGAAAAAGTGTACGAAACTTTTGATTTCAAGTTTGCACATGGGGATATCAAAGTAGAAAAAATCGCAGTGGATAACTTGGAAATTGATCAAGTCAATGGTGAAGTTGAACTTGTGGAAACAACCAATAAAGATATTAACGTAACTATTAAAAATGGTGAAATTAAAGTTTTAGATGGTTCAACAAATGTTTTGAAGCTAAATTCAGTCAACGGGAACATCCGAGTTACATCAGCCTTTGAAGATGGAGATGTCAATTTGGTCAATGGGAATATTCTCTTGACACAAAACCAAGATACACCAAGAAAATTAATGGTGAAAAATGTCAATGGCGATGTGAAACTTTCTGTACCAGAATATCTCGGCCTCGTTGGACATGTACGGACAGTATTTGGTGGCTATAAAACACGCTTGAATTTGGATAATCCTTTTGAAGCGAGTCGTAACGGTGCGGCAGTCGTTCGTACTGGCCCAGATACTTTAACCTTTGAACTCGAAACAAAATCAGGAACAATCTGGCTTAAAGATATTGACTAAGCAGAAATCCTTCCAAACTTTTTAGAAAGGAAAACATATGTCTCAAAGACAACTTACAAAATCATCAAGTAACCGTATGTTTACGGGGACCATAGCAGGCGTAGGCGAGTATTTTGGCTTAAGTCGTGATATAATTACACTCATGCGTATTTTGTATGTGTTCTTCGCTTTAGGAAGTTTTGGAACACTTGCACTTGTATATATCGTAGCGAGCTGGCTAATACCTAGCCCTCATTAATCATTCGAAGGACAGCTTCTAGAAAGGAAAGAAAATGTCTCAAAAACAATTAACAAAATCATCAAACAATCGAATGTTGACGGGTACGATTGCAGGTATCTGTGAATACTTTGGTTGGAGCCCTGACATCATTACTTTTGTACGTATCTTGTATGTCCTCTTAGCTTTCGGAAGTTGGGGAAGCCTCATTCCTGTATACTTTATTGCCAGTTGGATTATTCCAAGTGCTGGAAGTAATGCTGGGAGACAAAACTACCGCAGAACAAATGAAGAAAACTGGTCAAGCTATGCGGACCGTTGGCAAAGCAAATCTTCATCTCACTCATCTGGCCGTAAGATGAAAGAGGCTGAGCCAGTTGAAGATGAAAAAAAAGATGATTGGTCAGATTTTTAAAATATAATAATTCCGAATTTCCTAAACTCCTAATAATATAAATGAAAAAAATAAAAATGGACGTCCATCACGTCCATTTTTTTAGTGAGATTTCACCACTCGAGAGGATTTTTGTCTGACCATCTTCAAGGTGAACAACAAGCTGACCAGAGGGCGTTAAATCTACTGCGGTACCTTTATATAAGACTTTATTTTCCTCAAATTCCACGGTCTTCCCGAGAACGAAGGAATGAGATTTATAAATTTCAAAAAAGTTCCGCTTAGAGAGACGATGGAATTCTGACCAGATTTTAGCAACAAGCTCAGAGCGTGTTATTGTGGGAGTTTCTGTAAATAATGATCCGGCTTTGTGAGCGATTGCTTCAGGAAATTTTGAAATATGAAAATTTATTCCGATGCCTAAGGCGACCTGCAAACTCGTGTCTGGTTGGACTTGGGCCTCTGCGAGAATCCCCACAATTTTTTTATGATTGAGGTAAATATCGTTGACCCATTTAATATCTACTTTCTTTGTGGTGAGTGTTTCAATTGCTGAAACGACAGCTGCAGCTGCAAGTAGTGTGTAATTAGGCAGAGCCCCCAAGGCTCCGCCAGGCTTTAAGAGGAGTGTCATATAGATACCTCCTTCAGGACTTGCATAGTATTCCCGCCCAAAACGGCCATAAATACCTGTTTGTTTTTCAGACATATATAAAGTATTGGCTTGACCATCAGTTTTGGCATCCAACTGTGTTGAGATGGATTCATCAAGAATTTTAACGTCGTTTAACCAAGGATTAGCATCTAAAATAATTTTTTTATCTAAAGGATTTTTCATTTAGGCAAAGTATATCAAAAATTCTCTTTTTGTGCTAAAATAAAAGAGTTACAATTTCCGATGGCGGGAGAGCACTCTCCAAGTGAGAAATCACTACCATTAAGCCTGTAACCGAAAAATACTTAAGAAGTAGGGGAAATAAAGAATGTCAGAAAAACGTCTATTCACATCAGAATCAGTTTCAGAGGGACATCCAGATAAGGTTGCTGACCAAATCTCGGATGCAATCCTAGATGCCATCGTGGCACAAGACCCAGACGCACACGTAGCCTGTGAAACAGTAGTTTACACAGGTACAGTCAACGTATTTGGGGAAATATCAACATCAGCTTATGTTGATATCGCTGGAGTGGTTCGTGAGACAATCAAAAATATTGGCTATACAGACAGTGAAAATGGATTTGACTACAAATCAGTCGGTGTTCATGTTTCACTTGTAGAGCAATCACCAGATATTGCCCAAGGGGTAAACGAAGCAGAAGAAGTTCGTGGTAAAGATGGAAAAATCATTGACCCACTTGACCTTATCGGTGCTGGTGACCAAGGGATGATGTTTGGTTATGCAACCAACGAAACAGAAGAATACATGCCACTTGCGATTTCACTTAGCCATAAGCTGGTGAAGAAATTAGCCGATTTACGTAAGTCAGGTGCGATTAGCTACCTTCGTCCAGATGCAAAATCACAAGTTACAGTAGAATATGATGAAGCAGGTCAAGTCAAGCGTGTAGATACAGTGGTTATTTCAACACAACACGCAGCTGAAGCTACCAACGAAGAAATTCGCCAAGATGTTATTGAAAAAGTAATTAAGGAAGTTATTCCTGCAAACCTTCTTGATGATGAAACAAAATACTTTATTAATCCAACGGGCCGATTTGTTATTGGTGGCCCTCAAGGGGATTCTGGGTTGACTGGTCGTAAAATAATCGTAGACACTTATGGCGGGTACGCCCCTCATGGCGGTGGTGCTTTCTCAGGTAAAGATGCTACAAAAGTTGACCGTTCAGCTTCATACGCCGCACGCTATGTGGCCAAAAATATTGTGGCTGCCGGTTTGGCTGATAAAGCTCAGGTCCAATTGTCTTATGCGATTGGTGTAGCTACACCAACCTCTGTTAATATCGAAACCTTTGGTACTGGAAAAGTTTCTGATGACATCTTATTGGCAGCTATCCGTGAAAACTTTGATTTGCGTCCGGCTGGTATCATCGAAATGCTCGATTTGCTCCGCCCAATTTATGGACAAACAGCCGCTTATGGTCATTTCGGTCGTACAGATGTGGATCTTCCATGGGAACGTTTAGACAAGGTTGAAACACTTAAAGAATTACTTTAAGAAACAAAACTGTGTATTATGCACAGTTTTTTTATGTCATCAAAACTCTATAAAGGATGCCTTTACGCTGTAGCTTTACTGATTTTACTCATAATCATCATTGATCTCTCACGCTGCAGAATATCATGCTTTTAAAATCAAAATGTTAAAAAGTTGAAAGCGGTAAAATACTTAATTGAAACATATCCTAAAAAATGGTAAAATATAGGGAGTGTTTCTCTGCAAACACACATGAATTATAATCAAGCTATCTGCCCTATTGAACCGCGATAGGGCAGGTATGAATAAAAGGAGACAAATGAACGTCATATCACTCGTTCTGCTTGTCTTATTGATTGTATTGGTTATTGCCTTTATTTTTTATGCCCAAAATATTAAGAAAAACAAGCAAGATGCTGAGAGTCTTTTTATGCAGGCAGAAAACAAGGCAAATGAGATAACGGCAAATGCACAGCGTGATGCTGCTCTTGTAAGAAAAGAAGCGGAGATCCTGAGGGACGAAGCAGAAGCATTCAAGAAAGAAGCGCGCTTTAATCTTCGTGAAGAAGAACAAAAGCAACGCCGTGAAATCGAAGATGAATTTAAGCAAGATCGTAAGGAGTTAAAAGAAACTGAACAACGCCTAAAACAACGTGAAGAAGTTCTAGACCGTAAGGATGATAAACTTACAAACAAAGAACGTAGCTTAGACTCTAAAGAGGAAGCGCTCTCTAAAAAAACTGATACACTCAATAAACGTGAGCAAGAACTTTTAGAAATTGAAGAAAAGAAACAAGAAGAATTAGAACGTATCGCTGCTTTAACAAAAGAGGAAGCGAAAGAAATCATTCTTAGTGAAACCCGTGATGGTTTAACAAAAGAAATGGCACAGCTTATTCGTTCAAGCGAAGAAAAAGCACATGCTGAAGCTGATAAACGTGCGAAAAACATTGTTTCACTTGCAATCCAACGTGTCTCTAGCGATTCGGTTGCTGAACAAACAGTATCAGTAGTGACTTTACCAGATGATGGTATGAAGGGACGGATCATCGGACGTGAGGGCCGTAATATCCGTACCTTTGAAGCCTTGACGGGTATTGATGTTATTATTGATGATACTCCAGAAGCTGTTGTATTATCTGGCTTTGATCCGATTAGACGTGAGATTGCACGAATGACCTTGGAACAATTGGTTCAAGATGGTCGTATTCACCCTGCACGTATCGAGGAACTTGTTGAGAAAAATCGCAAAGCATTGGATCACAAGATGCGCGAATATGGCGAACAAGCTGCCTTTGAAGTTGGGGCTCACAACCTTCATCCAGACTTAATGAAAATCATGGGTCGCCTGCATTTCCGAACTTCTTATGGACAAAATGTGCTTGACCATTCAGTTGAGGTGGCAAATGTTGCCGGAAATCTTGCGGGTGAAATGGGCGAAAATGTGACTCTCGCTAAACGTGCCGGCTTCTTACATGATATTGGTAAAGCACTGGATCATGAAGTTGAAGGTAGTCACGTCGAGATTGGTACAGAACTTGCACGTAAGTACAAGGAAAATCCAATCGTTATTAATACTATTGCAAGTCACCATGGAGATACAGAACCAAACAGTAATATTGCTACTTTGGTTGCTGCAGCTGATGCTTTAAGTGCAGCGCGTCCCGGAGCACGTCGTGAATCGATTGAAAATTATATTAAACGACTGCGTGATTTGGAAAATATCTCAACAAGTTTTGATGGTGTTGAAAGTGCCTTTGCATTACAGGCAGGACGCGAAGTTCGTGTCATGGTTAAACCAGAAAAGCTTACAGATGATCAAATCGTAATACTTGCACGAGATGTGAAAAATCGTATTGAAGACGAGATGGATTATCCAGGGAACATTAAAGTTACAGTTATTCGTGAAACACGAGCTATTGACTATGCAAAATAAAAAGTACTCTAGGAGTGCTTTTTTTTTATTTTAAAGAAGAATAAACGATCAAATTATGTTACAATTAAATTAATTAAAGTTACTTTATGTTACGCGAAGTGGATATACAAGCTCAACTTTGCTAGAATATATTGTAAACAATAAGTGAGGTTAAAAAGATGCCCGAACGTGGTTTATTAATTGTCTTTTCTGGTCCTTCGGGAGTAGGAAAAGGTACTGTCCGTGCGAAAATTTTTGAAAATGAAAATAACTTTGATTACTCTGTATCAATGACAACACGTGCACAACGCCCTGGTGAAATAGATGGAAAAGATTATTATTTCCGTACACGTGAAGAGTTTGAAGAAATGATACGTAAAGGTGAAATGTTAGAGTATGCTGAATATGTCGGCAACTACTACGGCACACCTTTAACTTATGTCAATCAAACTTTGGATGAAGGTAAGGATGTATTTCTTGAAATCGAAGTGCAAGGGGCCTTACAAGTTAAGGAGAAAGTACCAGATGGCGTATTTGTCTTCTTGACGCCTCCAGATTTGGAGGAGCTACGTGGTCGACTTGTTGGCCGTGGTACTGATAGCGCAGAAGTTATCAATAACCGGATGATGAAAGCTAAAGAAGAAATTCGCTTGATGAGTGAATACGACTATGCTGTTGTCAACGATAAGGTTGAACTTGCTGCAGAACGTGTCATCAAGATTATTGAGGCAGAACATTATCGTGTCGATCGTGTGATGGAACGTTATGCACATATGATTGAGAAGTTAGACGAAGACGGTAAGAATTAAAAACAAGAGGCTTGAGTTTTTAGCTGAAAGACGCTTAGGTTGCTTCAAATAAGAAGAACCCATTGGTGCCTAAAGTCCAATGCCACAGCGTACAGAAAAGAAAAGAGGAAACTGATATGATGTTAGAACCTTCAATTGACAAATTACTACAACACGTGGATTCAAAATATTCACTCGTGGTTTTGGAAGCAAAACGTGCCCATGAACTACGTGATGGCGAACGTCCTACAATGGAATTCAAATCTGTTAAACGTACATTACAAGCCTTGGAAGAAATTGCGGCAGGAACGGTAACGATTCACCCTTCTCCAGATGCTAAACGTGAAACATTGAAAGAAAAACGTGAATTAGAACGTCTCCAACAAAAAATGGCTGAAAAACTTATCCGTGAACAAATCGCGAAAGAAGAAGCCGAAGAAGAAGCAAAACAAAAAGGAAACCGTGCAGCTAAAGCTGCGGCAGCTGCTGCTGAATAAAATGGTCCAAACTTTCAAAGGTTTATATACGAAATCTTTGGAAGTTTTTATTTTTCCTCAATTCAGAGTTGACATTCGGTCATCTCTTTTTGCTATAATTAAACTATTCTATTTAGAGACAGAAAAAGTAAGCAGAGGAGAAAAATGTTCAAAAAAACAGCACGAATTATTGTAGATGTTCCTCTGATGCAGACAGATAAACCATTCTCTTATGCGATTCCTACAGAATTGCAAGAGATGATTGAGCCAGGAATGCGCGTCCATGTTCCCTTTGGTAAAGGCAATCGGTTGGTTCAGGGAATTGTTATTGAAAGAGTAGATCAGGAAGAAGAGGCACTCAAAGAAATAGCTGAGCTGCTCGACTTAGAACCTGTCTTGACAAAGGAACAACTCCGTTTGGCCGATGACATGCGCCATACTGTATTTTCTTACAAAATTTCTTGCCTGAAAGCGATGTTGCCTAATTTATTGAATTCAAGCTATGATAAGATTCTGACGAATCAAGAAGGTATTCAAACCAAATGGAGCACGTTGAGTGAAAGTCAAAAAGTCCAAGCATTAAAAGAGGTCAAGTCAGGAAAGTTAGCCGTTAGTTACTCTGCAAAGTCAAAAGAAAATAAGAAAACAGAAAAGTATTTAAAGGCTAATGCCAAATTGGCCACCTTTGAGATTGGCAAAGCGGCCAAAAAAAGAGCTGAATTGAAAGATTATCTTTTAAACCAAGAAGCAAGTGTGCGTCAAAAAGACTTGCCATTTTCTTCGGCTATCATCAAGTATTTTATAGAAAATGAACTTGTTGAAGTGACTGAAAAAGAGCTTTCAAGAACAGCAGCTGTTTTTGAAGCCGTTGTACCTGATAAAGCGAAAGTTTTAAATCATGAGCAGCAGCTTGCCTTTGATGCCATTGTTTCTTCTGCAGACAAGCCCTTTTTACTTGAGGGAATTACAGGTTCAGGAAAAACAGAGATTTATTTACAGGTTATAGAACATTTTTTGGAAAAGGGACAAACGGCAATTATGCTGGTTCCTGAGATTTCCCTAACCCCACAAATGTCTAATCGTTTTATTGCGCGCTTTGGGGAAAAAGTTGCAATCATGCATTCGGGACTTTCAGACGGTGAAAAGTATGACGAATGGCGTAAGATAAAGGAAGGGCGAGCACAGGTTGTTGTAGGGGCACGTTCAGCTATTTTCGCACCTTTGGAAAATATTGGAGTTATTATCATTGACGAGGAGCATGAAACAAGCTACAAGCAAGATTCAAGTCCGCGTTACCATGCCAGAGATATTGCCTTATTACGTGCAAAATATCATCAGGCACGGTTAGTTCTCGGTTCAGCGACCCCCAGTCTCGAAAGTCGAGCACGTGCGCAGCGAAATGTTTATCATTTGTTGACCCTTACCCATCGGGCCAACGATAAAGCTTTCCTGCCTGAAGTTCAAATCGTAGATATGCGTAATAACCTAAGTGACAAGTCGGCCAATTTTTCAGAGATTTTACTTCAAAAAATACGTGAAAAAATTGAGCGAAATGAACAAGTGATCTTAATGCTTAACCGTCGTGGCTATAGTTCTTTTGTGATGTGTAGAGAGTGCGGCTTTGTCGTTGAATGTCCAAACTGTGATATTTCTTTAACCCTTCATATGGATACGAAAACTTTAAATTGTCATTATTGTGGCCATCAAGAAGGCATTCCACACGTTTGTCCGAGCTGTCAAAGTCGAAAAATACGTTATTATGGTTCAGGTACGCAGAAGGTCCAAGAAGAATTAGAAAAACTTCTGCCAGAAATCCGTATTTTACGTATGGATGTGGATACAACAAAAACAAAGAATGCACATGAGAAAATTTTAAAGAAATTTGGGCGTCACGAGGCAGATGTGCTTTTAGGCACACAAATGATTGCGAAGGGGCTGGATTTTCCTAATGTGACTCTGGTCGGTGTGATTAATGCGGACACTGGCTTAAATCTCCCAGATTTTCGGGCAAGTGAGCGCAGCTTCCAGTTACTCATGCAAGTGGCAGGACGTGCAGGACGTGCGGATAAAAAAGGTGAAGTTATCATCCAGACATTTAATCCTGGACATTATGCGGTTAAACTTGTGGCTGACCAAGATTACGAAGCCTTCTATCGTCAAGAAATGTATTACCGTCAACAGCTGTCTTACCCGCCTTATTATTTTACGGTTCAGATCTTAGTGAGTCATAAGGATGAGGATACAGTTGCAAAAAAAGCTTATGAGATAGCAAGCATCATTAAGGCAAGTTTATCAGAGAAGGCTAAAATATTAGGACCAACGCCTAAACCTATTGCGCGAACACATAATCTTTATCATTATCAGATACTGGTGAAGTATCGCTTTGAGGAACAACTGGAAGAAGTCTTGAATCAGGTCCTTGATTTAACACAAAAACGTGAAAATAAAGAGGTTAGAGTTCTCATTGATAGTGAACCACAAAGTTTTGTATAAAAATGACAAACTATTTGTCATTTTTTTTATGGAAAATTGTCTGAGTTTCCTGAGGTTTTCATTGCTTACATTTTTAAAGCAAGCACTATATGTTGTGTTGTGTTATAATTAAAAATGTCTTTTTCCACTACATGTTGTGTTTGTGGGCTGAGGCGATTTAAAACAAAAAAAGTGTGTTCATGAGCTCAATGGACCTTTTCAAAATAGTATTCTGGAAGTAAGAATACAAAAAGTTAGGAAGGAAAAAATGGCAGTGTTAGTATTAGCTGGAACAATTGGAGCTGGCAAGAGTTCACTTACAGAGATGTTAGCAGAAGAGCTGGGAACAGAGGCGTTCTATGAAAGCGTAGATGATAATGAGGTTTTGCCTCTTTTCTATCAAGATCCACAGAAATATGCCTTCTTGTTGCAAATCTATTTTTTAAATAAGAGATTTGATTCCATTAAAAGAGCACTTACGCATAACAATAACGTACTTGACCGTTCAATTTATGAGGACAGTTTGCTTTTTCACCTGAATGCAGATTTGGGACGAGCAACAGATATTGAAGTAGAGGTTTATGATGCCTTACTGGAAAACATGTTAGAAGAAATCAATACGCTAACTTTTAAAAAGCGTCCTGATTTATTGATTCATGTAAGTGTGTCTTTTGAAAAAATGCTGGAACGTATTCAAAAAAGAGGGCGCGAATTTGAACAATTGGAATACGACAGTTCGTTGTATGGCTATTATCAAGAGTTAAACAAGCGTTACGAAAAATGGTTTGAAGATTTTGATATTTGTCCTAAAATTCAAATTGACGGCGACAAGTATGATTTTGTTGAGGATGAAGAGGCAAAACTGTTTGTCCTTGAACAAATTAAAGATAAACTCGCAGAAATTGAAGAGGAGAACAGCAAATGAATTTGACTGTTTTCTTATCGGCTCGTGATGGGAAAAATCCAACCCATTTATTACGCAGTAAGAAACTTGGAGAAGCAATAACGCGCTGTGGCCATACCTTAGTTTATGGAGGTTCCCAAGAAGGGTGTATGGGTGCTGTATCAGATGCGGTGCTAGAGCATAAAGGGCAAGTTATTGCTGTTTACCCGGATGGGGCTTTACCTTTAGAGCCACCTCGCCAAAACGCCACAGAACTTTATTTGGCCAAAAATATGGATGAACGTAAACGTAAGTTGATTGATCTAGGTGACGCATTTATTATTTTGCCTGGGGGCTTTGGGACCATGGAGGAAGTTTTTCAACTCTTGACGGAGATGAGCATTGGGCAAACAGAAATACGCCCTGTTATTTTCATTGATAAAGACTTTTATCTTCCTTTATTTGATATGATTCAGCAACAAACCAAAGAAGAAATGTTGTCTTTAGAAGTGTTAGAAGCCGTCCATCTTGTTGAAACAACCGAACAAGCAATGGAATTATTAGGAGATTTAAATTATGAACAAGCAATTTGAACAGGCAGTAAAAGTATACCTTGCAGCACCCTTTTTTAGCGATAGTCAGATTCAAAAAGTGGAGAAATTAGAAACAGCACTTGCAAATAATGAGACTGTTGCCTCTTATTTTAGTCCGATGCGGTGTCAACGTCCAGAAGGATTAGCAGAAGAGGTTGAGCCATTTACACCTGTGTGGGCAAAAGCTACGATGGAAAACGATGTTAAAGAAGTCGAGGCTGCCGATGTGATTGTTGCCATCTTAGACTATGATGGACAGGATACTGATTCAGGTACAGCATGGGAATTAGGCTATGCGATAGCGAAGGGCAAACCGACTTTCTTGGTACGTTTTGAAGAAAATGGCCCAGGAAATATTATGCTCACTGAGCGAAATACTGCCTTCTTTACCTCAGCTGAGCAAGTAGAAACATATGATTTTATGGAAGCTCAAGCGATACCTTATACCGGAAAATATATATAGTTCTTATTTATTTTTTAATTCATTTCGGTGCGAACAGATAACAAAAAGAGAGAAGTTAATTTTCTCTCTTTTTTCTTTTTTATCGCAAATAAAAGATTCCTTGAGTTTAAGGGCTATCATCAAGGGTATGAAAAGGAATAGGGGGTAAGAAAATGTTATAATAAGAGGCACACATTTTTTATAGGATAAGAAAAAATTTTTTATGAAAAATAAAAGAGGAGGATGAAGAACACGGGGAACCTGTTCAAGGGAATGATCATAAACTTGAAGTATTAAGAAAAAGGTTTAGATGACGTGTTAAAAGAATACTATGACAAAAACGAAAATCATATTTATGGGAACACCTCAGTTTTCTCAAACGGTTTTGCAAGGATTAATTGATAGCCAACGTTATGATATTTTAGCTGTGGTAACGCAACCGGATCGCAAGGTAGGGCGTAAGCAAGAACTTCGGCAAACACCTGTCAAAGAGTTGGCATTGAAAGCTGACTTGAAAATTTTACAACCAGAGAAATTATCTGGTTCACCTGAAATGGAAGAATTGTTAGCTTTTGGCGCACGAGGTGCAGGTATTGTGACAGCGGCTTTTGGACAATTTTTGCCAGGGAAATTGCTTGATGCAATGGCTTTTGCGGTAAATGTCCACGCGTCTTTATTGCCTAAATATCGTGGTGGCGCACCTATTCATTATGCAATTATGAATGGCGAGAAAGAAGCAGGTGTAACCATTATGGAGATGGTTAGAAAAATGGATGCAGGCGATATGGTCGCAAAAGCTTCGACTCCGATTTTAGAAGAAGATAATGTAGGTACAATGTTTGAAAAATTAGCTGTTGTCGGTCGTGACCTTCTTCTTGAAACTCTCCCTCTCTATGTTGCAGGAGAAATCAAGCCAGAAGCACAAGACGAGACCCAAGCAACCTTTTCTCCAAACATTAGCCCTGAAGAAGAAAAAATTGATTGGACGAAAAGTAACCGTCAAATCTTTAATCAGATTCGCGGAATGAATCCTTTCCCCGTGGCACATACCACCTGGAATGAAGGACGTTTCAAAATCTACGATAGTCGTCCAATTGACACAGAAAAAAACGGTCAAGCTGGCGAGATTATTGATAAAACAAAAAAATCGCTTGTAGTGGCGACAGGCTCGGGGGCTTTAGAACTTCTGGAAGTACAACCCGCTGGAAAGCCTAAAATGGATATTGTTAGTTTCCTCAATGGCTTAGGACAGAAAGTAAATATAGGTGATCAATTTGGCAAGTAATGCAAGACAAGTCGCACTCGATGTGCTTAATGATATTTTTGGGAATGATGCGTATGCGAATATCGCCTTAGACAGAACCTTACGTGAGGTGCAGCTTTCGGACTTAGACCGTAATTTTGTAACGGCTTTGGTTTATGGTGTCGTGTCCAAGGAAAAACTTTTGGAGTGGTATCTAGAGCCCTTCTTTAAAAAACAACCGAAACCTTGGGCTAAGATGCTTTTGATAATGACCATATATCAAATCCTTTTTATGGATAAAGTACCAACTTCAGCTGCCGTTGATGAAGCTGTGAAGATAGCTAAACGTAAGGATGGACAGCAAGCAGGAAACTTTATTAATGCTGTTTTGCGTAATTTTATGCGCTCAGAACGCCGAAATGAAGAGCCAAAAACTTGGGAAATCAAATACTCTATGCCGAAACTTCTTTTGGATAAAATGGTACGTCAGTTTGGTGGAAAACGTACAGGGATGATTTTAGAGAGCTTAGAAACACCAAGCAAAGCCAGTCTCAGAATAATTGATCCACAAGTCACAGTTCCTGACACAGTTCCTTCAGAACTCTCGCCAGTTGGCCGTGTAGCAGACCATGGTAATTTTGCACATAGCCAAGCATTTATTGAAGGGAAAATTACCATTCAGGATGAGACGAGTCAGTTGGTAGCACCACAGCTTGATTTAACGGGGAGTGAACGTGTCCTTGATGCTTGTGCTGCCCCAGGCGGAAAAACAACGCATATCGCTCAATATCTTGATACAGGACATGTTACAGCCTGTGATTTATACGATCACAAACTAAAGCTCATTGAAGATAATGCGGAACGTCAAGGCGTGTGGGAAAAAATTACGACAGTCAAAGCTGATGCAACACAATTAGCAGAACGTTTTGCGGATGAAGAGGACTTTGACCGCATCTTGGTGGATGCACCTTGCTCGGGGATTGGTTTGATTCGTCGTAAACCTGATATCCGCTATCGTAAAGAAAGCTCTGATTTTCTTAATTTACAGGAAATTCAACTGAAAATTTTAGATAGTGCTTCGAAAAAGCTAAAGAAAAATGGTATAATGGTCTACAGTACCTGCACAATTTTTGATGAAGAAAACTTCGAGGTGGTGAATAAGTTCCTTGAGTCTCATCCAGAATTTGAACAGGTTGAAATTTCGCACGAAAAAGAGGATGTTGTCACAGACGGTTGTATTTTCATTACACCGGAAATGTACCATACAGATGGTTTCTTTATTGCGAAATTCAGAAAACTTTAATTCTTTTATAAGGAGCAAAAGTGGAATATAGTATTTTATCAGACATTGGTATGAAACGTACTGCCAACCAAGACTTTGCAGGCACTTATGTTAACCGCGCAGGTTATCGTCTTTTTCTTTTAGCAGATGGTATGGGCGGTCATAAAGCAGGCAATGTCGCGAGTAAATTAACCGTAGAGGATTTGGGAAAATTGTGGTCTGAATCATTTTTTGATGAGGGCACACCTGTTGCGACAATGGAAACATGGCTTCGCAACCAAATCCGTAATGAAAGTGAAAATATTGCAGATTTAGGTAAACTTGATGAATATCAAGGGATGGGAACAACGCTTGAAGCTTTAGTGATGCAAGAAGGACAAGTCATTTCAGCCCACGTTGGGGACAGTCGTACCTATCTCATTCGTGATGGTCAGTTGCAAAAAATTACAACAGACCACTCTTTAGTTCAAGAACTTGTTGATGCAGGTCAAATTACTGAAGAAGAAGCTGAAATACACCCTAACAAAAATATCATCACACGTTCTCTTGGTCAGTCGGCCGAAGTACAAGCTGACTTACAAGCTGTTGACGTTCAGCCAGGGGATTATCTGCTGATGAATTCTGATGGTTTGACCAATATGATTTCTTCTGAGGAAATTTTAGAAGTTGTTTATTCTGATGCTAGTATTGAAGAGAAAACGGAAATACTTGTAGGCCTTGCAAATGAAGCAGGTGGTCATGACAATATCACAGTAATCTTGGTGAAAATTGACGAAGAGTCTGCGGTGGTAAACGAAGATGTGGAGGTTGACTGATGATTCAAATCGGAAAAATCTTTGCAGATCGCTATAAAATCATTAAAGAAGTTGGTCGTGGGGGTATGGCCAATGTTTATCAAGGTGAGGATACTTATCTTGATAATCGTCAAGTCGCTATTAAAGTTTTGCGTTCTAATTTTGAAAATGACAATATTGCCATTGCTCGTTTTCAAAGAGAAGCATTCGCAATGGCAGAACTTTCTCACCCTAATATCGTGAGTATTTCTGATGTAGGAGAGTCTGAAAATCAACAATATATCGTTATGGAATATGTTGATGGCATGACTTTAAAACAATACATCAATGAACACGCCCCTTTGTCAAATGACGAAGCAGTGAACATTACTTCAGAAATACTTTCGGCTATGGAGTGTGCACATAACCACGGCATTATTCACCGGGATTTGAAACCGCAAAACGTGCTACTCTCGCAAAGTGGTAACGTGAAAGTGACGGACTTCGGCATTGCCAAGGCTTTGACAGAAACGAGTTTAACACAAACCAACACGATGTTTGGTAGTGTGCACTACTTATCGCCAGAACAAGCGCGTGGTGCAAATGCAACACTCCAGTCCGATATTTATGCCATTGGTATTATCTTATTTGAGTTGTTGACAGGACAGATCCCGTTTGATGGGGATTCTGCAGTAGCCATTGCCTTGAAACATTTCCAAGAAAATGTTCCAAGCATTATCAACATCAATAAAAATGTCCCTCAAGCATTGGAAAATGTCGTCATCAAAGCAACAGCTAAAGATATCAACAATCGCTATGCAAATGTTGAAGAGATGATGACGGATCTTGCTACAGCTACCAGTTTGGATCGTAAAGGAGAGCCGAAGCTTACCTTTGATAAGGATTTAGATGCTACTAAAGCTTTGCCTAGTAAGTTAATCAATCCTTATGATACAAAACCGCTCATTGATCATTCTCAATCTGAGCAAAAGGATGAAGCGAAAGATAAAGCTACTGAAGATAAGGCACAAGCAGATTCTGAGCAGAAAAAGAAAAAATCACATAAACGCTTGATTGCTTGGATTATTCTTGCTCTTGTGCTTATCGCAGGAGGTGTTACAGCTTGGATGATTACAACGCCTCAAAATGTTTCGGTTCCTGATGTGACAAATATGACACAGGCAGAAGCAGAAAGTAAACTGAAAGAGAAAAATCTTGCTGTAGGAAATATTATTCCCGAATTAAGTACAACAGTTGAAAAAGATAAAGTAACACGTACAAATCCTGAATCTGGTTCAAATGTTCGAAAAAATAGCAAAGTAGATATCTATGTTTCACAAGGTGCAACTGGCTTCAAGATGGACGACTATGTGGGTCAAAAATATGAAGACGTTGTTGACGAGCTTGTTTTGAATAAAAATATCAGTAAGAGCCAAATTAAGGTAAACTACGTGACAAGCTCTGAAGATTCTGGCACTATTGTGAAACAAACGCCAGCTAAAGGAGAGTTTTTCGATCCGACAGGTAACGATCAAATCACATTTGATGTATCTGAAGGGGAGACAGTAATTATGCCTGCACTTGCCCTTACTTCAGGTGGGTTAAGCTCAACATCAGCAATCAGTTACCTCAATCAGCTGGAAAGTCTTGGCGTACCGACATCAAATATAACATTTGTTGATGCCAGCACGGCGAGCAAGGTTTCAAGTTCTAACCTCGATGGTTACTACGTAACGCAAACCAGTCCTGAATCAGGAAAAGAATTTAATCCTTCAAATACAAAAATTACTTTGACAGTGGCTAAAGCTAGCAATGGTAATACCGGTGGCAATCAAACGCCAGAAACAACAACTGAAACCACTCCGGAAACAACACCGGCGACGACTCCAGAAACAACACCAGCGACTTCACCAGAACAAGGTAAGGACTCTTCAAACCAAGAAAAAGATTCTTCTTCCAACAATGGAAATACGAATAGTACAACGGAGCAGTCGTCTTAAGACAAAAAAACTTCCAGATACTCTGGAAGTTTTTTTATAGAGTAAAATAAAAAAACTGTCTACAGACAGTTTTTTCTGAGTCTTAACGACGGAGACCAAGTGAAGCGATAAGTTCACGGTAACGTTGAACATCTTTTTCACGAAGGTAAGCAAGAAGATTACGACGGTGACCGATTTTTTTCATCAATCCACGGTAAGTAGCGTGGTCTTTTTTGTGTGATTTGATGTGATCGTTAAGGTGGTTGATTTCCCAAGTCAAAACAGCGATTTGAACTTCAGGTGAACCAGTATCGCCTTCAGTACGTGCGTATTGTTTGATGAGTTCTTGTTTTTTTTCTTTTGAGATTGCCATGAGTTTTTCTCCTTTTTATTTAGTGCTCATACCGAGTAGAGCGCAGGCAAAGCGCAAAACCAAGAATGAGTTGTAAAAAACTACCTACTTATCTTACACTATTTTTAGACTTTTTACAAGCTTATTGGGTAACAAAAGCGGTTTTAGTTTAATGTGTTTTCTTTTTCGATCGTTGCAGTGATGGCATCGATCACTGTAGCTACAAAATGATTTTGTTCTAAAGAAACAACACCAGCAACAGTGGTCCCACCAGGACTTGAGACTTTATCCACCAAGGTCCAAGGGCCTTCACCTGATTCCAAAATCATTTGAGCAGAGGCCGCAACGGTTTCTGCAACGATTTTTGTCGCTTGATCTTTAGGAATGCCATGAAGAACACCAGCGCGGCTCAAAGCATCAACAAACATATAGATATATGCAGGACTAGAACCAGCAATCGCTGTAAAAGTAGAAAAATCTTTTTCGGCAACTTCATGAACAGTACCGATTGAAGAGAAAATTTCTTGAGTCAACTGGTAGATATCAGAACTTACGTATTCGTTACGTACAATTGCAGAAGTTGATTTTTGAATTTGTGCGTTAATGTTTGGCATTACGCGAATGATAGGGAAGTCATATGTTTTAGACATGTCTGATAAGGCTTCTAAATCGAAACCGGCTGCGATAGAAATAAGGGTTTTATCTTTCGTAAACAGAGGGGAAATCTCTTCCATAATGTCAGGCAAAATTTGAGGTTTAACAGCCATAACGATAAGATCAGACTGTTCAACGAGCTCACCATGTGAGTGACTCGCAAACACGCCTAATTTATCAGCTTGTTCCTGTGTCTTTCTCAAATCACGTCCCGAAATAAGCACGCGGGCTTTCGACTTATCCAATCCAGTAATGATAGCAGATGCCATCTTACCGACACCTATAAAACCAATTGTTTTCATTTTATCTCCATTTTCTTTATAGTAGAACTTCCTTCATTTTAGCATATATTTTAGCATATTTATAGAAACAAAGACAATAATTAGAAATACTCTTAGAATGTGATATAATCGATGTATATTCTATTAGAAATTTAACAAGTTTTGGAGGCCATATAAAATGGAAAAATATGCAATTATACTCGCGGCTGGAAAAGGGACGCGCATGAAATCGTCTTTACCAAAAGTTCTTCACAAGGTGGCGGGCAAAACAATGCTCGGTCACGTTTTACAAAGTGTGAATCAAGTGGATATGGAAAAACGCATCGTGATTGTTGGACATGAAGCAGATAAAGTCATTGAAACTCTTCCTAAAGGAACAAACTTTGTGAAACAAGATGAGCAATTAGGAACCGGTCATGCCGTGCGTATTGCCTCAGATTTGCTTGAAAATGAAGAAGGCGCAACATTGGTTATTGCGGGAGATACCCCTTTAATTACAGGCGAAACTTTAGAACAATTATTTGAGTATCATGTCGCACAAAAAGCGACCGCAACTATTTTAACAGCTCTTGCACCCAATCCCACAGGCTATGGTCGTATCATCCGTGATGCTGAGGACTGTGTGGAAAAAATTGTGGAGCAAAAAGATGCTTCTGCAGAAGAACAAGCGATCCAAGAAATCAATACAGGTACTTATATCTTTGATAACAAGGCCTTGTTCTCAGCACTTGAAAATCTCACAACAGACAACGCACAAGGCGAGTACTACTTAACAGATGTTATCGAAATTTTCAAAAAGCAAGGAAAAACAGTTACCGCTCATATTTTAGAAGATTTCGATGAAAGTCTTGGTGTAAACGATCGCGTGGCGTTAGCACAAGCAGAAAAAATTATGCGCCGTCGCATCAACCATCAACATATGGTCAATGGTGTAACGCTTATTGATCCGGAAACAACTTATATTGATGCAGATATCGAAATCGGTGAAGAAACGATCATTGAACCAAATGTGCAAATTATGGGGAATACCGTTATTGGTAAAAAAACCTTGATTACAAGTGGCAGCCGCATTGAGGATTCAGAAATTCACTCTCATTGTGAAATTCGTTCTTCATGGATTGAAAGCAGTAAAATGAACATCATGAGTAATGTTGGTCCCTATGCTCACTTGCGTCCAGGAACAGTTCTCAGCGAAAAAGTTCATGTGGGTAACTTTGTGGAAATCAAGGGATCAACACTCGGTAAAGGAACAAAAGCCGGACACCTTACTTACATCGGTAACGCAACAGTTGGTGAAAAAGTAAACTTTGGTGCTGGAACAATTACTGTAAATTATGATGGTCAAAACAAATACAATACAGAAATTGATGATTTTGCCTTTATTGGTTCCAATTCAACATTAGTTGCACCCCTTCGTGTGGGTAAAAACGCCTTGACTGCTGCCGGCTCAACCATTACTAAGGATGTGGCACCAGAAAGTATCGCAATTGGACGTTCACGTCAAGTTGAAAAGTCAGGTGCTGCACGCCGCTTGCCACATTTTCGTGGTGAGTAAGACATAAGAAAATAAAGATAACGGAGATAAACATGCGAGAATTTGACGAGAAAAAGTTTGAAGAACCCACTTTGTCTCGTGAGCAAATTTTTCACGGACAAATTTTTCGAGTGGTAAAAGACTTAGTAAGCTTACCGGATGATACAATGGCAACGAGAGAGTTAGTTTTTCATAATGGTGGTGTTGCTGTGGCACCAATAAGTGGAGACAAGCTTGTATTGGTAGGACAATATCGTAAAGCTTTTGAAAAATTTATTTATGAAGTGCCTGCGGGGAAACTTGAAGCTGATGAGTTGGATGATCCTAAAGCTGCTGCTTTACGTGAATTAGAAGAAGAAACGGGCTACACAGCTGAACAACTTGTTGAAATTACGAGCTTTTATGGTACACCGGGTTTTTCTTCTGAAAAAACATATCTTTATTTCCCTATTGGACTCACGAAGGTCGAAAACCCTCGTCCTAAAGACGAAGGAGAATTTCTTGAAATGATTGAAGTGACACTTCCGGAAGCTAAGACAATGATTGAAGAAGGGCAAATTTGTGATGCTAAGACAATCGTGGCTGTTTGGTACTGGGAACTGAAAAATCTGAAAGCACAAGGAGATTTAGATGCCTAAACCACTTTTGACAGATGATATCATTGAGGATGCAGAGCGAAAAAGAAGACGTTTGGAGAGAAGTCTCAAAGAAGAATTAGAGCAAGATCGAGAAATTTCAGAGAAGTACGATAAGCTTGAACGTGATTTATCTAAAAATGCGGTTTATAAAAGTCGTCGCATTGAAAATGCCAAGCAGAAAAAACGAAGCAGTCGTGTCAACAAATGGCTCCTGATTACTTCTCTTGTTGTAATTGGGATAGGAATTTTGTTTTTCTGGTATTACTTCTAAATGATATTTATACCTCACAGAGATGTGGGGTTTTATTTTAATCTTTTATACTATATAATGTACTTACCACAATGAAAGAAAAAGGAGAATAAAAAAATGAAATTAGGAATTATTTGTGCAATGGAAGAAGAACTACGTACTCTTGTAGAAAATCTTGACCATGCAAGTAAGATTACACGCCACGGTTATGTCTTTCATACAGGATCAATAGGCCGTCACGAAGTTGTACTTGTCCAATCAGGAATAGGTAAAGTGATGTCTGCAATGGCAGTTACTTTGTTGGTTGAAGTTTTTTCCGTTGACGGGATTATCAATACCGGTTCAGCTGGTGCGGTCAATCACGAATTAAAAATAGGTGATGTTGTTGTTGCGGACAGATTGGCTTATCATGATGTAGATGTTACAGCCTTTGGCTATGCTTTTGGGCAAATGGCGCAACAACCGCTTTATTTTGAGAGCAGTAAATATTTCGTCTCAGAGCTTAAAAAAGCGATTGAGAACCCTGTAGTTGGTTTGATTACAAGCTCGGACAGTTTTATTTCTAGCGATGGTCGCATTGCTGAAATTAAAAAACACTTTCCAGAGGTTTTGGCCGTTGAAATGGAAGGGGCTTCTATTGCCCAAGCAGCAACAGCCTTGAAAAAACCTTTTGTCATTATTCGTGCGATGTCGGATACAGCAAGCCACGATGCAAATGTGAAATTCGATGAATTTATTATTGAAGCAGGACGCAAATCTGCCCAAACATTAATGAATTTTCTGAACAATATGGAATAAACGATAATTAGCTGACTTTTTCACTAGAAAAAGTTATAATAATAAAATCAATACATGGAAGTGGAGAAGAATGAAATGACTATTACTCAAGATTTCACACAAAAACTTTATGACAACTTTGCGGAAAACCCTAAATTTCGTGCTGTTGAAAACGCAGCGACGAAAAATGGTCTTCTTAATGCCTTGGAAGTACGTAGCTCACATGCCAACAATATTCCAGAGTTTTCAATTGACCTTACCAAGGACAAAGTAACGAATCAAAAGCAATCAGGGCGTTGTTGGATGTTTGCTGCCCTGAATACTTTCCGTCATAAAATGATTGGGCAATTTAAGTTAGAAAACTTTGAACTGTCACAGGCTTACACTTTCTTTTGGGACAAATACGAAAAGTCAAATTGGTTTATGGAACAAATCATTAACCATGTGGACATGGACGATCGTCGCTTGAAATTTTTACTCCAAACTCCACAACAAGATGGTGGACAATGGGATATGGTTGTTGCACTTTTTGAAAAATATGGTGTCGTTCCTAAAGATATTTATCCTGAATCAGCAGCATCTTCTAATTCACGTGAACTCAACCAGTACTTGGATAAATTGTTGCGCCAAGATGCGCAATTATTGAGAGAAGCACTGGCAAAGGGCGAAGATGTACAAGCTCTTAAAGAAAACTTGTTACAAGAAATTTTTAACTTTTTAGCTGCAACTCTTGGACTTCCTCCGCAACATTTTGATTATGCATTCCGTGACAAAGAAAACACATTAGAAAAATTCTCAGGCACAGCTCAAGAATTTTATGCTCAATATGTGGACATCAAACTTGATGACTATGTTTCAGTCATTAATGCACCAACAGAAGATAAACCTTACAACAAATCCTACACGGTTGAATTTCTAGGAAATGTGGTTGGAGCTCGTGATGTTAAACACTTGAACCTTGACATGGATCGTTTCAAAAAACTCGCAATTGCACAAATGCAAGCAGGTGAAACAGTGTGGTTTGGGTGTGATGTTGGGCAAGTCTCAAATCGTAAGGATGGCTTGCTGACTCTTGATGCCTATAATTTTGAGACAGCACTTGATATTCAGTTTACACAGGATAAAGCCTCACGCTTAGATTATGCTGAATCTTTGATGACACATGCTATGGTTTTGACAGGTGTAGATTTGGATGAAAATGGAGCACCTACAAAATGGAAAGTGGAAAATTCTTGGGGGAAAGATGTTGGTAAGGAAGGCTATTTTGTGGCCTCTGATGCTTGGATGGATGAATATACCTACCAAATCGTAGTCCGTAAAGATTTGCTCACTCCAGAAGAGCTTGCGGCCTACAATGCTGAACCTCAGATCCTCTTACCTTGGGATCCCATGGGAGCTTTGGCTTAAAAGAAGAGAAGATGTCCCATATGGGCATCTTTTTTGCTATAATAATATTATGGAAAATACGGATATCATATACGGCTTACATGCTGTAACAGAGTCACTCAATGCAGGGGTAGTCAATAAACTCTATGTCGAGGAAAAATTACGTGGTAAGAACGTTGAGAAAATCAAGGAACTTGCGCGTGAAAAAAAAGTAAACATCTCTTGGACACCAAAAACTGAATTAAATAAAATATCAGAAAACGGAGTACACCAAGGTTTTGTTGCACGTGTTGCAGAATTTGCTTATGCAGAATTGGCAACAATTTTAGCACAAGTTGCGGATAAAGAAACTGCAACAATTTTAATTTTGGATGAGCTGACGGATCCTCACAATTTAGGCTCAATTGCACGAACAGCAGATGCAACAGGAGTAGATGCAATTGTTATTCCGAAACACCGTGCGGTAGGCATCACTCCAACCGCAGTAAAAGCAAGTACAGGTGCTTTGCAACACGTGCCTGTCGTACGTGTCACTAACCTTTCTCAAACGTTAGATAAATTAAAAGAAGCTGGTTTTTGGACTTTTGGAACAGACATGGATGGTACAACTTATTCTAAATGGAATACCTCGGGGAAAGTTGCCTTGGTGATTGGGAATGAAGGAAAAGGTATTGGGCAAAATCTTAAGAAACAAGTGGACGAAATGATCACTATTCCGATGGTTGGTCATGTTCAAAGCTTGAATGCAAGCGTTGCTGCCAGCATTTTGATGTACGAAATTTTTAGAAATAAGATGTAAGGGGAAAAAGATGACTTTTCGCATTGTTACCGATTCAACAGCGGATTTGAGTGAAGATTATTTGCAAAAGCATGATATAACTGTATTAGGAATGACGGTCACTATTGGCGAGCAAACCTATCCAACTATTGGTGAAAATAGCCTGAGCAATGAACACCTTCTCCGAGAAATTAAAGCAGGTAAAACTGTTCAGACCTCACAAATTAACTCGGGGCAGTTTTCCGAGTTATTCAAAAAATTTATAAGCCAAAATCCAGAAGAAGAAATAGTATACTTGGCCTTTTCATCAGGATTATCAGGAACTTATCAATCTGCCCTTATCGCCCGGGAAATGGTCTTAGAAGAATATCCAAAAGCTAAAATTACGGTAGTGGATACGTTGGGTGCAGCTTCGGGAGAAGGTTTCTTGGTCCAAGAAATGGTAAATCTACGAGCATCAGGAAAGAGCTTGACAGAAGCGTTGCCTATTTTTGAAGCTCTTATTTTACGCCTCAAGAGCCTTTTTATGGTTGACGACTTGAATCACCTTGCACGCGGAGGACGTATTCCAAAAGCTGTTGCTATGGTTGGGACGATGGCCAACATTAAACCCCTCCTTACTGTAGATGCAGAAGGCAAGTTGACACAACTGACCAAAGTGCGTGGGAAGAAAAAAGCAATAAAAAGTTTAGTTGACATGACGCTTGAAGAGATGGATCCAGATTATTCACGTGTAATTGTGGCTTATTCAGGGAGTGAAACAGTTGCTCAAGAAGTAAAAGACACCTTCTTGGCACACCATGTTGACACGGTTGACATCCGTCCTCTGAGTCCAACGATTGTCACTCATACAGGTTCTGGAACTTTAGCAATTTTTTCAATTGCTAAAAAAAATAGAAATTAATATAAAAAATCACAGTTGAACTCTTGTTTTACTGTGATTTTGTGTTAAAATATAGAGTGAGTGTAAACTCGATAAATTGAAAATATGAATTGTGATATGTGAGGAAAGGGGTCGCTTTTATGCTAAAAAGTGGACTTTATACGGGCGTTGACATCGGTACAAATACTATTAAAGTGTTGGTTGCGGAGTACGTCTCAGACGAAATGAATATAATTGGCGTTGGAAATGCGAAATCTGACGGTCTAAAAAACGGAATTATTGTAGATATTGAAAAGGTGGCAACAGCTTTACGCAAAGCTGTTAATGCTGCTGAAGAACGTGCGGGGATTACGATTGACAAAATTAATGTCAGCATTCCTGCCAACCAACTCGAAATGGAAAATTGCCAAGGCATGGTTCCAATTATCGGGACTTCAAAAGAAATTACAGAAGATGATGTCATGCAAACTGTACAAAATGCATTGATGCGCGGTGTGGTGCCTGAACGTGAAATTATTTCTGTAGAGACAACTGAGTTTACAGTTGATGATTTCACTGGGATTTCTGACCCACGTGGGATGTTTGGTGTACGTTTAGGTATGCGTGGTATCATTTACACTGGTCCAAAAACATTAGTCCATAACATTCGTAAAGTTGTGGAACGTGCGGGCTTGATTGTGGACAATCTCGTGATTGCTCCGCTGGCCATGAGTCACTATGTTCTTTCAGAAGGAGAACGTGAGTTTGGTACAGTAATGATTGATCTTGGTGCAGGCCAAACAACAGTGTCAGCTGTTCGTGATCAACAATTGAAGTTTGCACATACAAGCCCAGAAGGTGGCGATTATGTGACACGTGACATCTCTACTGTGCTCAATACTTCATTGAGTGAAGCAGAAGATTTGAAACTGAATTATGGTGAAGCAAGTACAGAACGCGCCAGTCAAGAAGAATACTTCCCGGTTGACGTTGTTGGACAAACAGACCCAGAAGAAATCACAGAATATTACCTTTCCCAAATTATTGAAGCACGTTTAACACAAATTTTTAGCCGTGTGAAATCTGATTTGGAAAACACACGTTCATTGGACTACCCTGGTGGTATTGTGGTGCTTGGTGGAGCTGCGGCAATGCCTGGCACAGTGAATCTTGCAACAAAAGTTATTGGCATGAACGCGCGTCTTTTCGTACCAAGCGAAATGGGCTTACGTAATCCAGCCTTCGCTCAAGTAATCAGTGTTGTCAACTACGTTGGTGAGCGCACAGATATTGATCGACTTGTATCACAAGCCATTGCTTCTGATAGCACATATGTTGCCCCTGTTGCACAATATGAAGAACCTGTTCTTCCAGCAACAGATACAATGGATTATGAAGAAAATAACTTCTACCAAACAGAAGCTCCAACTCGTCCAGTTGCTCAACCAGCAGCTGAACCTGAAGAAGAAAAAGAAGGTGTTGTGGATCGTATGCGCAACATGTTCTCAAACCTTTTTGACTAAAACGACTTAATAACGGAGAAATAAAAACATGGAATTTTCATTTGATACAGAAATCGCTCAAGGCGCTGTAATTAAAGTTATCGGTGTTGGTGGCGGCGGTGGTAACGCAGTTAACCGCATGATTGAAGAAGGCGTTTCTGGCGTTGACTTTATCGTAGCTAATACAGATGTACAAGCTTTACGCAGTTCAAAAGCGGATACAGTAATTCAACTTGGCCCTAAATTGACACGTGGACTTGGTGCAGGTGCACAACCTGAGGTTGGTCGCCGTGCAGCAGAAGAATCTGCAGAAACAATTGCCCAATCTTTTGAAGGCGCAGATATGGTCTTCATCACTGCTGGTATGGGTGGTGGAACAGGAACAGGTGCTGCTCCTGTAATCGCTCAAATTGCAAAAGAAATTGGTGCTTTGACAGTTGCAGTTGTAACACGTCCATTTGGTTTTGAAGGTTCAAAACGTAGCTACTTTGCAACAGAAGGTATTGAAGATCTTCGTGCAAACGTAGACACATTACTTATCATCTCAAACAATAACTTGCTTGAAATCGTTGATAAGAAAACACCTTTGACTGAAGCATTGCGTGAAGCGGATAATGTTCTCCGCCAAGGTGTCCAAGGTGTCACTGACTTGATCACAAACCCAGGTATGATTAACCTTGACTTCGCCGATGTGAAAACAGTTATGGCCAACAAAGGAGATGCCCTTATGGGTATCGGTGTTGCCACTGGTGAAGACCGTGTCATTGAAGCAACACGTAAAGCGATTTACTCACCATTGCTTGAAACAACAATTGAAGGTGCTGAAAATGTGCTCCTCAATGTTACTGGTGGTATGGATATGAGTCTTATTGAAGCTCAAGATGCTTCAGAAATCGTTATTCAAGCTGCAGGTAATGATGTAAACATTTTATTGGGAACATCTATTGATGATTCACTTAGTGATGAAATTCGTGTTACTGTTGTAGCAACAGGTGTTTCACAAGATGCCACTGATGAATACTTAGGTGCTTCAACAGCTCCAGTTGTAGAAGAGCCACGTCGTCAACCTAACTTTCAACACACTTCGATGAAACAAGCCTCAGCGCCAACTTCACGTCCAGCACAAGCTAAACAACCTTCACAAACACAACAAGCACCTGCACAAAAATCAGGATCAGCTTTTGGTGATTGGGATCTTCGTCGTGATGCTTCACCGCGTCAAAACGGAAATCAAAACCGTGAAAACTCATCAAATGTTACAAGCTTCTCAGGTGTCCCATCTACAGATGAAGATATCGATACTCCACCATTTTTCCGTAAATAATGAGTATAGCAGAAAATGTTAAAAATATTTTGAACAAGGTAGATGTGGCAAAAGCTACATCTCCTTATTCAAATCAAGACGTTCAGGTGATTGCCGTAACTAAGTATGTCGATACTGCAAAAGCAGCACAAGTAGTTGAAGCAGGTATTCATCATTTAGCAGAAAATCGTACAGATTTATTTCTTGAAAAATATAAGGCTTTTGAAAACAAAGATATTACTTGGCATCTCATCGGAAATTTACAACGCCGTAAAGTAAAAGATGTCATTAATTTAGTAGATTACTTTCATGCTTTAGATTCGGTCAAGCTTGCCAAAGAAATTGAAAAACGTGCGGAACATATGATAAAATGTTTCCTCGAAGTTAATATCTCTGGTGAAGCGACAAAACATGGATTTGCACCAGAAGATATAGATCAAGCTTTAGCAGAAATTTCACAGTTAGAGAATGTGGAAATTGTGGGCTTGATGACGATGGCGCCGATTGATGCTGATAATGAGCAGTTGGATAACATTTTCGCTTCGATGAAGCAATTGCAAATCGAAATCGCGGCTAAAGGAATTGCTAATGTTCCTTGTACTGAATTGAGTATGGGAATGAGCCGTGATTATACAAGAGCAATTCAACAAGGAGCGACCTTTGTTCGAATTGGTACAGCATTTTTTGAATAAAATTTGTATAGAATCTTAAGCATTGAAAACGGAGGGAAGTATGGCCTTAAAAGATCAATTTGATAAATTAAAAAAATTTTTCGAAGAGGACGACGATGAGTATGATGAACCCGTTGTAGCGGCACAAAAGCCACAAGCACAACCGCAAAAGTCTTCAACAGTAAATACAGAAAAGAAATCTACAGGTATGAATCGCCCGGTTCAACCTCAAAGACAAGCGCAAGCAAAATCTGCTGCTAAACGCCCAGCACCCTTTTCTTCAACAACAAATAACACTAAAACAACAGAGAAAAAAGTTCAAAAACCTATGATGAATCAAGCCACAACAAATGCAGGACAAGTTATTGCCATCAAAGAGCCACGTGCCTATTCTGATATTATGGAATCTGCACGTATCGTTAAAAATGGAGAGTCGGTTTTGGTTAACTTCAAGTTTATGCCAGATACTCAAGCCCGACGTTCAATTGACTTTTTGACTGGTGTCGTATTCACACTTGATGGTGACGTTCAAAATGTTGGCGGACAAATTTTCTTACTCACACCGGCGAATATCACAGTTGATGCTTCCCAAGAATTAAGTATCTTGGCAGGACAAAACTTTGAGAACTTCGATATTTAATAAACTATGATTATATATATTTTAATTCGACTGATTGGTCTTTATACTTGGGTTTTGGTAGCCTATGCTTTGATGAGCTGGATACCAAGCCTTTATGATACAGCTGTAGGCCGTTTTATCGTCAAAATTTCAAGACCTTATCTGAGCTTATTTGAAGGTATTCCTTTACGTTTTGCAGGGTTAGATTTTACAATCGTTCTTGGCGTAATTGCTTTACAAGTTATTCAACAACTTCTTTTACGCTTCCTATGAGTCATGAAAATATATATCAACACTTTCATCCTGAAGAAAAGCAATTTATTGATCGCGTTTTAGATTGGATGGATCGTGTGGAAAACAATTATTCTGTAGTTACTACTTATTTTCTAAATCCTAGAGAAGTTGAAATTCTCGAATCTTTAGCAAATAAGCGGGAGCTTCAGATTTTTTCTACTCAGGATATTGCGCAGACCGAACTGACTAAAATCATTATAGCGCCCGAATTTTATCAATTAGATATCCTTGATTTTGACTTAGCGCTGTTAGAAATTTCTTATGCCCGGAAATTTTATCAACTTAAGCATTCCCAAATTTTAGGGAGCTTCTTAGGTCAAACGGGGATTCGGCGTTCAGAGATAGGGGACATTATTTTAAATGAAGGAAGAGTTCAAGTTTTTGTTTCTAAACATCTTCTTGAAATCTTTCAGAATAATATCAGAAAAATTGGCTCTGCCACTGTAAAATTTGTTGAAAAACCATTTGAAGAACGATTAGAAACAGAAACTTCCTCAGTAAGAAAAGTAGTCTTAGTTTCGAGTTTACGTATTGATAAAATTATTGCAAGCACTTTCGAAATTTCTCGCAATCTTGCTGTAAATATGTTACAATTAAGAAAGGTGAAATTAAACTACCTTGAAATTGAAAAGAAAGATTTTCCTGTTGAACCAGGAGATTTAATCAGTGTCCGTGGTCTAGGTCGCATTAAAATTCTAAAGATGTTAGGTGAGACCAAAAAGGGTAAACAGAAAATCGAATGTGAAATTACTAAGAATCATAAGAAAAAATAGAGTCTCTTGGGAGATTGGAGGTACTTATGGCATTAAATAGTTTAGATGTTCAAAATAAAACATTTAATACACAAATGCGTGGTTACAATAAACATGAAATTGAAGAGTTTTTAGATATTGTTGTTCGTGACTATGATGAATTTGCACAAAAAATTAAAGATCAAGACCGTGAGCTTAAGGATTTGCGTGAGCGCGTAAAATACTTTGATGACATGAAAGATTCCTTGAATAAGTCAATTGTAGTGGCGCAAGATGCAGCAGATAATTTACGTGTTCAAGCACAAAGTGAGTCAAACAGTATTATTGCTGAAGCAAGTCAAAAAGGTCAACTCATTATTGAAGCAGCTAAAAAAGAAGCAGGAACAATCCTTAACCAAGCTTCTGATGATGCACGTCGTTTGGTGCGTGATACAGATGATTTGAAACGTAAAATGCGTCTTTATCACCAACGTATGACTTCAATTATTGAGGCTCAGTTGGCAAGTATTCATTCAGAAGATTGGCAAGATACTTTAGAAGCAACATCTTCACATATCACAAACCCTGAGGAAAAGCTTCAAGAAATTGTAGACATGCAATTGAGTGGAACATCTTTGACAGGAAATAAAGGGCGTGGAGGAGCAACGGTTAAAACTGATGAACAAGCAGTTGAAGTTGCAGAAACAGAAGTACCACAAACTGTAAAAGAAGTTTTGGCTCCTGCTCATGAAAAAGAAACTGAAAAAATACCCTCACAAGATGGTGAAACTCCAGAAGCTGAAAAAAATAAAGAAAAAACTTATCCAGTTTTTCCAGAGATGCAAACAGAAGTTCCAGAAGTAGAAACATCTGAACATAAATAATATAATTTTAGGACAAGAAAAGAAAAATATATTTACAGCAAGTGAGCGTTGATGAAAGTCTCATATTCCCTGTTTTTCGGCTTATCACCTAAATTATTCTAAGCCCAACTAAAGTAAGTTTAGACGCTGTACACGTTACGTACGTAAGAGTTTTCACTTTTTGTGAAAAAAATTAAGGTGGTACCACGGTCTTTCGTCCTTTTTCGAAAGACCGTTTTTTATTATCATTCTTACTGCTTTAGCAGTTAGAATGATAATACGCAGGGAGCGAAGCGAGTTGTGAACCAAGAAAAATTCTTACTGCTTTAGCAGTTTAGAATGATAATACGCAAGGAGCGAAGCGAGTTGTGAACCAAGAAAAATTCTTACTGCTTTAGCAGTTAGAATGGCAATACGCAGGAAGCTGAGAATTTAGAGATACTGGTAAATTGATAAACTTTAAAAGGAAGGTTAAAAAATATGAAAATTAAAGATACATTGAATTTAGGGAAAACGGCTTTTCCGATGCGTGCAGGCCTACCAAACAAAGAGTCAGGTTGGCAAAAAGGATGGGAAGAAGCAAAGCTTTATGAAGCACGTCAAGCACTCAACGAAGGTAAACCATCGTTTATGTTGCACGACGGGCCTCCCTATGCGAATGGGAATATCCACGTTGGACATGCCTTAAATAAAATTTCAAAAGATATTATTGTACGTTATAAATCCATGTCTGGTTTCCGTGCACCATACGTTCCAGGCTGGGATACTCACGGTTTACCTATTGAACAACAACTTTCAAAAGCGGGCATGAATCGTAAAGAAATGGACATGTTGGATTATCTTGAAGAGTGTCGTAAATATGCGCTCAAGCAAGTAGATATGCAACGTTCAGATTTTAAGTCTTTAGGTGTTTTAGCAGATTGGGAACGTCCATATATGACACTTCTTCCAGAATATGAAGCGGCGCAAATTCGTGTCTTCGGTAAAATGGCGGAAAAAGGTTATATTTACAAGGGGCAAAAACCAATTTACTGGTCTCCTTCCTCAGAAAGTTCATTGGCTGAAGCGGAAATTGAATACCAAGATGTACGTTCGGCATCAATCTTTGTGGCTTTCAAAGCAAAAGATGTTAAAGGCCTGTTGCCAGAAGATGTAGAATTTGTTATTTGGACAACGACACCTTGGACATTGCCAGCAAATATGGGGATTTTTGTACACCCAGACTACGAATATTCAGTTGTAGAAGTAGGAAATCGTAAATTTGTTATTGCTTCAGAAATGCTCAGCAAGGTAGCAGAAACTCTAGAGTGGGAAAATCCAACGGTACTTCAAACACTTAAGGGTTCTGATATGGATATGATGACGGCTCACCATCCATTTTACGATCGTGAATCATTGATTATGAATGGAGATTATGTCACACTTGATTCTGGTACTGGACTCGTTCATAGTGCACCAGGTCACGGTGAAGATGACTATTTCTTTAGCCGTAAATATAAACTTGAAGTGATGTCACCTGTGGACAATCGTGGTTATTATACGGATGAAGCTCCTGGTTTAGAGGGCATCTTCTATGATGAAGGAAACAAAATTGTAAGTAAATGGTTGGAAGAAAAAGGATCCTTGCTGAAGCTTGACTTCTTTACGCACAGTTATCCACATGATTGGCGTACGAAGAAACCCGTTATTTTCCGTGCAACACCTCAATGGTTTGCATCGATTGATGACTTCCGTGAAAATATCCTAAGTGAAATTGAACAAGTCGATTGGATTATTCCTTGGGGGAAAACACGTCTCTATAATATGGTTCGTGACCGTGGAGATTGGGTTATCTCTCGTCAGCGTGCTTGGGGTGTTCCACTGCCTATCTTCTATGCGGAAAATGGAGAGGCAATCATTACACCAGAAACAACAGAACATGTTGCTCAGCTTTTTGCTGAACACGGTTCAAAAGTTTGGGTTGAACGTGAAGCTAAAGAGTTATTACCTGAAGGCTTTACTCATCCTGGTTCTCCAAATGGTGAGTTCACAAAAGAAAAAGACATCATGGATGTCTGGTTTGATTCGGGTTCATCATGGAATGGTGTTCTAGACGAACGAGATTACCTGTCTTACCCTGCAGATCTTTATCTGGAAGGCTCAGATCAATATCGTGGTTGGTTTAACTCATCAATTACAACATCAGTTGCTGTGAATGGGGTTTCGCCATATAAAGCAGTTCTGTCACAAGGTTTTGTTCTTGATGGAAAAGGACGTAAAATGTCTAAATCTATTGGTAATACAATTTTACCTTCAGATGTGACAGGAAAATTAGGGGCAGATATCCTTCGTCTCTGGGTAGCTTCTGTGGATACGGAAGCCGACGTTCGTGTTTCTATGGAAATCCTTAATCAAGTTTCAGAAGTCTATCGTAAAATCCGTAACACAATGCGCTTCCTAATTGCAAATACTACTGATTTTGATAAAAATACAAATGCCGTTTCATATGAAAACTTACGTAGTGTTGATAAATATATGCTTGCTAAATTCAATACCTTAGTAAAAGCAGTACGTGAAGCTTATGATTCATACAATTTCATGAGTGTTTATAAGCAAGTGATTAACTTCTTGACTAATGATTTGTCTGCTTTCTATCTTGATTTTGCGAAGGATGTTGTATATATCGAGGCAGCCAATGCTGCAGATCGTCGTTCAATGCAAACCGTAATGTATACAATGCTTGCAGATTTGACAAAACTTTTGGTTCCAATTCTGCCACACACAGCCGAAGAAATCTGGTCTTACCTTGAAGCAGAGACGGAAGAGTTTGCTTATCTTGCTGAAATGCCTGAAGTTAAAGACTTCACTGGCTCAGAAGAGTTACTCGGTGAGTGGGAAGCTTTCCTTGATTTCCGAAATAAAGTCCTCAAAGCACTTGAAGAAGCACGCGAAGCAAAATTAATCGGTAAATCACTTGAAGCAAAAGTTACGGTTTATCCTAATGAAGTGGTTTCAAGCCTTCTTGTAAGTCTTGATGAAAATGTTGCCCAACTTCTCATTGTTTCAGAATTCTCTGTATCAAATGAAGAAGCACCAGAAGCAGCGCTTCAATTTGATGATGTAGCTATTCTTGTGGAACAAGCAGCAGGTCAAGTATGTGACCGTTGCCGCCGTACAGATGTTACCGTTGGGACAGATGAAAATGAACATCTGCATGCTCTTTGCTCAAGCTGTGCCACAATTGTAAAAAATGAATTTCCTCAAGTATTAACTGAAGGGTTTGAATAAAATAAAAAAGCTTGGTTACCCAAGCTTTTTATAATATAAAAAACTGCTTGAAGCAGTTTTTTTTAAATGCAGACAGAGCCATAGCTAGAGAGCTAAAGACAATAAGCAGCAGCATCGCAACGACAACAACCATCGTTACTTTTTGAAAAGTAGATTTTTGTTTCTTTTTGTAAGCCATAGTTTCCTCAATATTTATTATTCTCAATTATATTCTAGCAAGAAATTAGTAAAATGTCACACTATTTACCAGAATCAACTGTTTCGGATTTTGAAGTATCTTTTGGTTCTAAGAATTTTGCAAATGGATCTTCTTGTTTATCAGTTTTTGCTGTTGCTTTATCAGTGTCTAAATCACCAGTTGAGACGCCTAGATCATCCATCATTTTATCGAAATCATCACGTTTTCTAAAAGTTAATCCCATATCGATATTACTCCTTATCATTTTTTATATATTTTACTACGAAAAGCCAAAAAAAGCCAGATAAATAGCAATAAAGTTTGCATTTAAAGCGAAAATCCAGTATAATGTTATGGAACGGTAGTTTGTGTAAAGCACTGCTACCTATAAAAAATATATTTTTTCTCAAAGGAGACATTTTAAAATGGCTAAAGAAGTTTACGACCGTAGCAAACCGCACGTAAATATTGGTACTATCGGACACGTTGACCATGGTAAAACTACCCTCTCAGCTGCAATCTCTAAAGTATTGTCTGACAAAGGTTACTCTAAAGCGACTGATTTCGCATCTATCGATGCTGCGCCAGAAGAACGCGAACGTGGTATCACTATCAACACTGCTCACATCGAGTACGAAACTGATAAACGTCACTATGCCCACATCGATGCCCCAGGTCACGCGGACTACGTTAAAAACATGATCACTGGTGCTGCCCAAATGGACGGTGCGATCCTCGTTGTTGCTGCAACTGACGGACCTATGCCACAAACACGTGAGCACATCTTGCTTTCACGTCAAGTTGGTGTTAAATACCTTATCGTATTCCTTAACAAAGCTGACCTCGTTGATGACGAAGAACTTATGGAACTTGTTGAAATGGAAGTCCGTGACCTCTTGTCAGAATACGACTTCCCAGGTGACGATACTCCAGTAATCGCTGGTTCAGCTCTTGGTGCTTTGAACGGTGAACCTCAATGGGTTGCTAAAGTTGAAGAACTTATGGACATCGTTGACGAATACATCCCAACTCCAGAACGTGACACTGACAAACCATTGTTGCTTCCAGTCGAAGACGTATTCTCAATCACTGGTCGTGGTACTGTTGCTTCAGGTCGTATCGAACGTGGTACTGTTAAAGTCAACGACGAAATCGAAATCGTTGGTATCAAAGAAGACACTAAAAAAGCTGTTGTTACTGGTATCGAAATGTTCCGTAAAACACTTGACGAAGGTCTTGCCGGCGATAACGTTGGTGTACTTCTCCGTGGTGTTCAACGTGACGAAATCGAACGTGGTCAAGTTATCGCTAAACCAGGTTCAATCACTCCACACACTAAATTCGAAGGTGAAGTTTACGTATTGAGCAAAGAAGAAGGCGGACGTCACACTCCATTCTTCGACAACTACCGTCCTCAATTCTACTTCCACACAACTGACGTTACTGGTTCAGTTAAACTTCCAGAAGGTACTGAAATGGTAATGCCTGGTGATAACGTTCACATCGACGTTGAACTTATCCACCCAGTTGCCATCGAACAAGGAACTACTTTCTCTATCCGTGAAGGTGGACGTACTGTTGGTTCAGGTATCGTAGCTGAAATCAAAGCATAATTCTTAATGAGTTATTGAAGTGAATGCACTTCCAAAAAAACCTCACATTTAGTGAGTTTTTTTTGTTGCGTACTTTTGGATGAGGATATAAAAAAACTCCCTTTAGGGGAGTTTTTTAGGCTTCATTTTTAATAAAGATTTCGCGATCAACAAAAGTATCCATTTGGAAATAAAATTTTTCTTGGATAATTTCGCTGGCATTTTTAAAGATGTTCACATTACGTAATCCAGATTTATCAGTAACGGAGAGTTTAAAGCCTGTTAAATCAGGATTAATAATAATTTTAAGGAGGAAGCCTTGACCAGAATTTGGAACTTCTTCAAGGATACGTTTAAACTCAAAGTTTCCGATATTATTTTGAGAAAATGTGGTGTCTTTGAGAGTAAATTTCTTAACTTTCGGTGATAATGTGTAGCTGTATTTGCAGCCTTCAAGTTTTTTTTCAGTAATAAAAGCCATCTTTTATAGTGCCCTTTCTTTTAGTGCTTTAACAAAATTGTGAATTTCTGCTTCAGTATTGAGTTCTGAAAAAGAAACACGAATATTTTCTTTAAGTTTTGGGGATTTAATACCATATACAGCTTCGAGAACATGTGAAGGATCAACCGTTCCCGCGGTACAAGCTGACCCAGTAGAAATTGCCACGCCAGCTAGATCAAGTTTTGCGAGCAATAAATCATGGTTTTTCCCTGGAAAACCGATGTTCACAACATGTGGCATACTAGGTCCAAATTCGTGTGTATAATACTCAATATCTGCAAGGTCCTCAAGAAGCGAGGCTTTCAGTTTTTCAACATGTGCATAATTATCGCTCATGTTCTCTGTTGCAATTTGCAGTGCTTTTGCCATGCCTAGGAGGGAATGGAGATTTTCTGTACCTGCACGACGTTTTTCTTCTTGCTCTCCCCCGTGGATAATACTGTCAAATTTTAGTCCAGAACGATGATAAAGAAAGCCAACACCTTTTGGACCATGGAATTTGTGTCCGCTAGCTGACAGAAAATCTATTTTTAGCTCCTCAGGATGTACGGGAATTTTACCCATTGTTTGTACCGCATCAACATGAAAAACAGCTGGATGATTTTCTAAAAGTTGGCCCACTTCTTTGATGGGAAGCAGTTGACCAGTTTCATTATTCGCCATCATCATTGAAACAAGAATTGTCTCTTCCCTCAGTTCATTTTCAATCAATTGGGCAGGGAAAGAGCCGTCAGCTTGAGGCTGAACAAAAGTAACATCAAAGCCATGACGTGTTTTCAAGTAGTTAAGAGCATTAAGTACTGAGGGATGCTCTAAGGCAGTGGTGATAATATGATTCCCGTTTTGACGATGCGCTAATGCATAACCCACCAAAGCGGTGGAGTTGGATTCGCTTCCGCCGGAAGTAAAAGTAATTGTTCCAGGTGAAACTTGGAGTGCCTGAGCTACTGTTTCTCTTGCCTGACGCACGAGCTGGCTCGCTTGACGACCAAAAGTGTGCGTACTGGACGGATTACCAAAATTGTTAGCAAGAACTTCCGTCATGACATCAACAACTTCAGGAAGTATAGGTGTTGTTGCGGCATTGTCTAGATATATAATTGTTTTTTCCTCTCTTTCGAGTTTCTATTAAAAGTCTTGTTTCAAGGGGGAAGGTCTTAGTGACTCAACCTCTATAATAAATGTATGTATTTCATTTATGTACTCTATACGAAAGCTTGATGACAATCGTAAGTTCCCATTATATCTATATTACCATGTTTTATATTTTTTTTCTGAAATTCGAACGCTTACGCTAAATTTTTTTAAGGAAATGCAGTTATGAGAAGAGAAAGAAGAAGCTAAAGTAAGGACAGAACATGAAAAAAGCCACCTAGGCAGAAAGGTGACCTTTGAAAGATGTATTAATTATATTATTGTGATCTGCCTATGCCAATTATAACACTGACACGTATTAAAGTATAATTTTTTAAACGATGTGGAACAATCTAGAAATGAAGGATATAATAAATTTAAGCTTGATAAGCAATCTTATAGGAAGGGAAGAAAAGAGATATGGAATATAACTTACTAGGTATATCGGCATTAATTGTAATTATTTTAGGATTAACATGGCTCAAGGATGGCGAAAAAATGGATCCACCATTGAAGAAGAGGATAGTGATCGACGGTGTAACAATAGCAATCTTTTGGGGTGTTTTCGAATTTTATAAGTTTTCAAATGTGAAAATGTACACCCATGAAATAGAATTTGTCATCAATAGTTCCTTACTTTTTTTCTTTGCACGTATGCTTCAACTCATTTGTCAAATCAATCCATTATTTCAAGAGCTCTTTGTCTATCTCAAGTCAAAAGGGGTTACTCTAGAGGACAAAAAAATAAAAGAAGAAACGCCAAAAGAAAAGAATGAGGATAATAGAGAGCACTAACCATTTCAAGGTCTGTTAACAAAAGACAACGTGATTGAGAAGAAGATATGATAGAGTAAATACGGCAAATCAAAATAGCGATTAAAATTTCCTGAATGTGAAGCCTCGTCTTGCCAGCGTGGTTTTTTTTCATATAAAAAACCAGCTAAAAGCTGGTGAGGAATGAACTTAAATATTGTTCAGAATAGACTTTAGTCTTGATTTTTATCAAATTTGAAGAGTGGAGATACTGGACGTCCTTCGTGAATACGAAGAATTGCATCTGCCATGTGTTTGTCTACGCTAAGATATTTTACATTGTTAGGTTTACGGTTTTTAGTAGCGACAGAATCAGTGACGAGAACTTCACAAATACCTGACTTTTCAAGTAAGTCAGCAGCGGTCTTAGTAAAGAGACCGTGACTTGCTACGGCATAAACATCTCCAGCGCCTGCTTCGCGTACGACAGAAGCAGCATTTGAGAAGGTTACACCTGTGTTGAGGATATCGTCAATGAGAATAACTTTTTTCCCTTCAACATTACCGATGATATAACCATTTTCACGTTTTGCATCGTCATCTTCATAGTCAACGATGGCAATAGGAGCTTCTAAATATTCCGCGAGACTACGCGCGCGTTTGATACCTGAGTTTTTAGGAGCAACAACCACAACGTCATCGCCAGACAATCCCTGATTCATGTAGTACTCAGCAAAAAGTGGAACAGTGAAGAGATTATCGACAGGAATATCAAAGAAACCTTGTACTTGAACTGCGTGGATATCTAAAGTGAGTACACGATCTGCTCCCGCTTTAACGAGCATATCAGCGACAAGCTTAGCTGTGATTGGTTCACGACTTGAAGCAGTTCGGTCTTGACGCGCATAACCAAAGTATGGCATAACGATATTGACAGAATGTGCAGATGCACGGACGCAAGCATCAATCATGATCAACAATTCCCAAATGTTATCATTGACGGGACAACTTGTTGACTGGATAATATAAACATCATGATTACGAACACTTTCTTCCATGTTAATCATGATTTCTCCGTCAGAAAATTGTTTTGAAGTTACTTTCCCCAAAGGAACATCCATAATTTTGCTAATTTTTTCAGCCAATTCGGGATTTGAGTTCAGTGAAAAAAGTTTAAGTTGTGCGTCAGAATAAGTCACAGTTTTTCTCCTATAATATTATGATATGTCTATTCTATCAAATTTGAGGGGGATTGCATAGCGCTATTTACGTGAAACATTTCACGTTATATTGGCAGAGTTAGAATAAAGAAATTTTTAATGCAAGAGGTTTGATAATTAGAGTCCTCTTCTTATCAATCTATCGTGTGTAACAGGCCAAGTGTTTTAGCTACCGAAGTTAGGCGTAGACATGGTAAAATAAGAAGAATGTTATGTCACAAGATGAGAGAAATAAAAATAATATAAGAAGAGCGGCAAGACTTCTTAGCAGTACTTAAACTACTGAGAGGACACAGACCACGTCATCTTTTTGACTGTCTTTGAGTAAATAAGAGCTGTCAAGGACCTTTGTTTCTTTTTGTCTGGTCAAAGCAAGAGAAAAATGTAGGGCTTTGCATGAGTAGAGCTTTTTTTAGTGAGGGAGAACAAATGAAAAAGAAAACACTAACGATAATTGGTTTGCTGTTTATAGCGGTCAGTTTATCATCATGTACAAAAAATAAACATGTGACTCAGGAAGGAAACCAATCTCAAGTTGAAATTACGACACCACAAGGTGAAAAAGTAAAAATTCCGCAAAATATTCAGAGAGTTGTGTCACTCTCACCCGCAGTGACACAAGTGATTAACGATCTTGGACAAAAAGATAAACTTATTGCTGTAGATACGCAAAGTCCTAAGTATGTTAAGGGTTTGGAAAAAGTGCAGCAGACAGACCTTATGAACCTGGATCTTGAAAAAATAATGGCGCTCAAGCCAGAACTTTTATTTGTGAGTGATTTGACCCTGTTCCAATCGGAAGATAAAATTAAGAAACTCCAGGATAAAGGAACGGCAGTTGTTGTCTTACCTACAGAAAAGAATTTTAAAGAAATCGAAGATAATATTTGCCTTGTGGCGACAGCTTTAAACCAAAAAGAAAAAGGGGAGCAAGTGACGCGTCAGATGGAGAAAGACATCGCTGCTTTTAAAGAACAAGCCACAAAAATAAGTCCTAAGAAAAGAGTGCTGTTTGAAATCGCTGCTTCTCCAGAAATTTATAGTATGGGAAAGGATACTTATATCAATGAGATGATTGAAACGATTGGAGCTGAGAATGTGATGGCCAAAGAGGCAGGAGCAATCAAAGTTTCAGAAGAAGCAGCAATTATGGCTAATCCAGATGTGATCTTAACAAATGTAGAATATGTTCCGGATCCTATTAATGATATTTTAAGATTGAAAGGTTGGGAAGAGGTGACAGCAGTAAAAAATAAAGCTGTTTACTCTATTGATAACGAAAGAAGTTCGCTTCCCAATCAACATATAGTAAAGGCAATGACAGAAATGGCCAAAGCGGTATATCCTGATGTATACAAAAATTTCAAATAAGAATAGAATAAGCATCATTATTCTACTTTTGGCACTGTCTTTACTGGCAATGCTTCTCAGTCTTCGCATAGGAAGTGCTCCGATATCAGTAGGCGATTTAATGAGTATGATGATAGGCAGAGGGAATAGTTCTGCTCCTCTTTTGCAGGACATTCTTCTTGAAGTGCGCATGCCCCGGATTTTGCTCAGCTTTCTTGTTGGTTTAGCCTTGGGTGCGAGTGGAACTGTGATGCAGTCCCTTCTACAAAATCCTTTAGCTTCTTCCTATACCTTAGGTGTATCATCCGGTGCTTCATTAGGGGCTTCAACTGTGATGCTATTCGGTATTAATTTTATGAGCCCTTCCATTTCGATGAGCCTTGCGGGCTTTGCTTTTGGACTTGTAACTGTTGTTATCGTTTTACTCTTTGCTCAACAATTTTCCCAAGCCTTAGAGAATCAAACTATTATTTTGGTGGGAATGGTATTTTCTTTGTTTGTGAATTCCTTTTTAACCTTAATGATGACTTTTTCGCCGGATTATATGCAACGTATCATTTTCTGGCAATTAGGGAGTTTTTCGGGGGCTTCATGGGAAAACGTACAGCTCCTTGCTTTGCTTTTTACCTTTAGTTTTTTCTGCTTGATTTACTTTCACCGAGAAATGGATATTTTGAGTTTTGGTGATGCCTTTGCTTTGAGTCAAGGAGTAGAAGTCAAGCGTACGAAAGTTCTTTTAATTGGTTTGTCGACTTTGCTCACAGGAGCCAGCGTAGCTATGACCGGAGTGATTGGCTTTGTCGACTTGATTGCACCTCATGTCGCTCGCCGGTTGTTTGGGGCGACACATAAGTGGGTTCTCCCTAGTTCAGCACTTGTGGGCGGCTTGCTCTGTGTTCTTGCTGATACTGTGGCAAGAAGTGTTTTCCAATCAAGAGAATTACCAATTGGAGCGGTAACAGCCCTCATTGGTGCGCCATTCTTCTGCTATATTTTCTTTAGGAAAGGACAAGTATGAGATGTTAAAAGTTGAAAATCTGAAGGTGGAGTATTCGGGAAAAGAAATTCTTTCTGATATTAGTTTTTCTGTCAAAGCAGGGGAAAGGTTAGCAATTTTAGGGCCAAATGGTAGTGGAAAATCAACACTTTTGAAGAGTCTTGCTGGTTTACTAAAATATGAAGGAAAGATTGAGTTTAACGAACAATCATTGGCAACATTAAAAAGAATTGAATTAGCGGAAAAAGTGGCTCTTCTCTCTCAAAATCCAGCTGTATATTTTTCTTATTCCGTCTATGAAACCTTGATGATGGGGCTCTACACCCAACTGAGAAAACGATTTATGGCAGTGGCACGCGTCCAAGATAAGGCACGTGTAGCACAAGTGATGGTGGCGCTTGATTTGGATAAGATAAAAGATCAACAACTGTCAACACTTTCTGGGGGCCAACTGCAGCGTGTCTTTTTTGCCCGGACATTATTACAGAACCCTCAAATTGTTTTATTGGATGAACCCAATAATCATTTGGATATCTATTACCAACTAGAAATGTTGCGCAATATTGATAAGTATTTTACTCAAAATCAAATCATCATTGCTGTTTTTCATGATATTAATTTGGCACTGTCTTTTTCGGAAAATATTTTGGTTTTACAGGAAGGAAAAATCTTAAAACAAGGAAAAGCCAACGCGGTACTTTCTCGTTCTTTTTTGGAGCAAGTTTACCAGACTGATGTTTTAGATTATATGCTTGAAAAACATAAATTTTGGCAGGAAATTGATAAAAAGCAAGAATAGAGACAGGTTTTGTCAAGTCAAATAAAAATAAAAAAAGCAACGTTAACGTTGTCTTTTTTATTCTCTCGAACAATCCTTTTATAATGATAAAGGAGCTTGGTGTATTAATATAGACCTCAAATGAATGATTGTAAAAGATGAATTTCGTAATGAGTTAACGACGCGCATCGACTTTTCCTTTTCAGTTGAGTTTTTGAAATTCTTCTTATTATAACACGATTTGAGGGGCTCTATATTTTAAGAAAGGTGCGTTAGAAAATGTTCAAAAACGCAGAGAAAAGTGAGCGTTTTCTTTTGCTGAGATTGGACGCCTAAAACCGTTATAGATTGCTCTTATGAAGCTTTTTTTATCCTCAAAAATATAGTATAATGAGCACAGTGCTCTTCTATACAAAAATGAGTTTACTTGTGGGAAAGAAAATTGATTTTTGGATAGAAATGAGAAGCACAGAAAACTTGAAAAGCGGGAGAAAACATGACAAAAGAAACTTTCAGAATGAATTTTGCAGGACGCGAGCTTGTTGTTGAAACAGGTCAAGTTGCCAAGCAAGCCAATGGTGCAGTTGTTGTTCGCTATGGAGACACAACCGTGCTGACTGCAGCAACCATGTCGAAAAAAATGGCAAACGGTGATTTTTTCCCTTTGCAAGTTAATTATGAAGAAAAAATGTATGCCGCAGGAAAATTTCCTGGAGGCTTTAATAAGCGTGAAGCACGCCCATCAACGTATGCTACTTTGACTGCCCGTTTGATTGATCGCCCTATACGTCCAATGTTTGCTGATGGTTTTCGAAATGAAGTGCAAGTCATCAATACTGTACTTTCCTATGATGAAAACGCAAGTGGACGCATGGCAGCGATGTTCGGAAGTTCCTTGGCACTAGCCATTTCAGATATTCCTTTTGACGGTCCGATTGCGGGTGTTGAAGTGGGCTATATAGATGGAGAAATTATCATTAATCCCGATGTTGAGCAGACCCTACAGTCTGATTTGGATCTTATTGTCGCTGGAAATATAGATGCGATCAATATGGTAGAGTCAGGTGCAAAGGAATTATCAGAAACGGTTATGCTCGAAGCTCTCCTTGCAGGACACGAGGCGATTAAAGAACTTATTGCTTTCCAAAATGAGATTGTTGCCAAAGTTGGTAAGGACAAGGCAGAGGTTGAACTTTTACGTGTCGATGAAACGTTGAAAGCTCAAATTATTGCAGACTATAATAAAGACTTGCAAGCTGCTGTACAAGTGGAAGAAAAGCTTGCGCGTGAAGCTGCCACTCAAGCCCTTAAAGAGCGTGTCAAAGCAGAATATGAAACAACCTATGCCCAACACGAAGAGTTTGAACGAATCATGCGTGATGTTGCTGAGATTCTGGAGGGAATGGAACATACAGAAGTCCGCCGCCTCATCACAGAGGATAAAATTCGTCCTGATGGTCGTAAAGTCGACGAAATTCGTCCTTTGGAAGCAGAAATCGACTTTACACCAAATACAATTACCCACGGCTCAGCTCTCTTTACACGAGGGCAAACGCAAGCCTTGTCAACTTTGACTTTGGCCCCGATGGGTGAAGCACAAGTTATTGATGGCTTGGATCTTGAATATAAAAAACGTTTCATGCACCACTATAATTTTCCACAGTATTCCGTAGGAGAAACTGGACGTTATGGTGCACCTGGACGCCGCGAAATAGGTCATGGTGCACTTGGTGAACGCGCGCTTGAGCAAGTGATGCCGTCACTGGAAGAGTTTCCTTATGCAGTACGTTTAGTTGCGGAAGTACTAGAGTCGAATGGCTCTTCATCGCAAGCTTCGATTTGTGCAGGGACACTGGCCTTGATGGCTGGAGGAGTACCAATCAAGGCACCTGTAGCTGGAATTGCTATGGGCTTAATCTCGGATGGTTCCAACTATACTATTTTGACAGATATTCAAGGTTTGGAAGATCACTTTGGCGATATGGATTTCAAAGTTGCAGGTACACGTGAGGGGATTACTGCTTTACAAATGGACATCAAAATTTCAGGCATCACTGCCGAAATTTTGGCAGAAGCACTTGCACAGGCAAAACGTGCCCGCTTTGAAATATTAGATGTGATTGAAGCAACGATTTCGGAACCCCGTTCAGAACTTGCACCATCAGCACCTAAAATTGATACGATTAAAATTGATACGGATAAAATTAAGGTTGTTATTGGTAAGGGCGGCGAAACGATTGACAAAATTATCGAAGAGACAGGTGTCAAAATCGACATTGATGAAGATGGACTTTGTTCTATCTTTTCGCCTGACCAGGCAGCGATTAACCGAGCGAAAGAAATCATTACAGAATTAGTCCGCGAAGCCAAGGTCGGCGATGTGTATGAAGCCAAGGTAGTAAGAATCGAAAAATTCGGAGCATTTGTTCATCTTTTTGGCCATACTGATGCCATGGTGCATATTTCAGAACTTGCATGGAATCGCACGAACAAAGTAGAAGATGCCTTGAAGCTTGGAGATCTTGTTAAAGTCAAGATTACAAAAGTTGATGAGAAAGGTCGTGTTGACGCCTCAGTACGTGCTTTACTAGAAAAACCGGAAGGCTATGTAGAACCTGAGCATAAGCCACGCGAACGTCGTAATGGGAATAACGGAAATGGTCATCGTGGATACCATAAAGAAAAACCATCTGGGCCTAAATTTGAGCGTCGTGAACGCAAAGCGCCAGTCATAGATGAAGAGTTTCCAGAATTATCAACAACTCGACCAGAATGATAAAAAGGAGAAAGGCGCAGTGTAATGCGCTTTTCCTATAGATTTTTGCTATAATAAATGAATATGAAAAATAAAAAGAGAGGCTTTTGGCAGGAAGCCATCCGTGTCACTAAAGAAAATGATCCTGCTGCACGAACTGGGCTAGAAGTTCTCTTGACTTATCCGGGAGTAAAAGCTTTAGCAGCACATCGTTTTAGTCATTGGCTTTGGACGCATAACTTTAAACTTTGGGCGCGGATGAACTCACAGTTTTGGCGTTTTTGGACACAAATTGAAATTCATCCAGGAGCAACGATTGCCCACGGCGTTTTTATCGATCACGGTTCTGGATTGGTTATCGGTGAGACAGCGATAGTAGAAACAGATGTTAAACTTTATCACGGAGTAACCCTTGGAGGAACAGGAAAAGATAAAGGGAAACGTCACCCTACGGTGCGTAAGGGGGCCTTAATATCAGCACACTCACAGTTGCTTGGTCCTATCGAAATTGGTGAAAATGCCAAAGTAGGTGCTGGTGCTGTTGTCGTAAGTGATGTTCCACCTGAAGTCACAGTAGTAGGAATTCCAGCAAAAGTGGTTCGAGTTAAGGGACAAAAAGATTCAGAGAAAATTTCGTCCATAGAAGAAAAAAGGGAGGCGAGCTATCATGCTTCACATCTATAACACAATGACAAGAAAAATCGAGGAGTTCCATCCCCTTGAAGAAAATAAGATAAAGATGTATGTTTGTGGACCAACAGTCTATAACTACATTCATATCGGGAATGCACGTTCTGTTGTTGCTTTTGATTTAATCCGTAGATATATGGAATACAAGGGCTTTGAAGTGACTTACGTCTCTAACTTTACAGATGTTGATGATAAAATTATCAAAGGAGCAGCTCAAGAGCATCTTACACCACTTGAATTATCTGACAAATATATCGCCGCATTTTATCAAGATACAGATGCTCTCAATGTCAAACGTGCAACAGTAAATCCAAGAGCCACTAACTATATTGACAAGATGATTACTTTTATTCAAGATTTAATGGATAAAGGGTTCGCTTACGAAGCAGAAGGCGACGTTTATTTTCGTGTTTCAAAATCAGAAGGTTATGCGAAGCTCGCAAATAAAAATTTAGAAGAACTGCTGCAAGGTGCTTCTGGTCGAACAGATGAAGAAACAGCACGTAAAGAAAGCCCCGCGGATTTTGCCTTATGGAAAGCTGCGAAAAAAGACGAAATTTCTTGGTCAAGTCCTTGGGGTGAAGGACGCCCAGGTTGGCATATCGAATGTTCAGTGATGAGCAGTGACCTCTTAGGGGATACTTTGGATATACATGCTGGAGGAGCAGACCTCGAGTTTCCCCATCATACCAATGAAATTGCGCAATCAGAAGCAAAAACAGGTAAAAAATTTGTAAACTACTGGATGCACAATGGTTTTGTAAATGTTAGTGGCGAAAAAATGTCCAAGTCTTTAGGAAACTTTAAAACCGTGCATGAAATGCTTGACGTAGTAAGTCCAACAGTTCTCCGCTTTTTCTTGGCTACGACTCACTATCGCCGACCTGTTAACTTTACGGATGAAGCCGTACAAGATGCAGAAAACAATGTCAAAAAGATTGAAAATGCTTACCGCAATCTTGATGTAGAGGGTCAGGCTGACTTAGAAGCTCTTGCTAAATTTAAAGCAGAGTTTGAAACAGCAATGGATGAGGACTTCAATATTGCGAATGGTTTAACTGTTTTTTATGATTTCATCACTTGGGTAAATAAGGGAAATGGCGGATTAGAAGTGAAAGCTTTCTTTGAGGATGTTCTCTTAATTCTCGGCTTGCATTTTGAAAATCAAGATATAAGCTTAGATGCTGAAATTGAAGACTTAATCGAAGCAAGACAAGCGGCAAGAGCAGCACGAGATTTTGCTCAAGCAGACAAGATTCGTGATGAATTAAAGGCACAAGGGATTGTTCTTGAAGATACTGCTCAAGGTGTGAGGTGGCATCGTGAATAAAAAAGATGCAGAGTTATTAAATGGTGTAGCACTCGCTTATATCGGAGATGCTGTTTATGAAGTTTTCATTAGAGACTACCTCTTAGATAAAGGTCTAACCAAACCTGGAGAACTTCAACGTCAAGCGATTCAATACGTTTCCGCGAAAGCGCAGGCTGCCTTGATTCGTAAAATGGAAGAAGTGGACTTTCTAACAGAGGAGGAACTTCTTTACTTCAAGCGTGGGCGAAATGCACACTCTAAAACAACAGCTAAAAACACAGATGTTGTGACTTATCGTATATCGACAGGTTTTGAAGCAGTTGTAGGTTTCTTACACTTGACTAAAAAGATAGAACGTTTAGAAGAATTTGCTGCCTTTTGCATTAAGAATATCGACATATCTGCAAAATAGTTCAAAATATTTCTCAAAAGCATATTTTTTCGTTACAATACATAACAAGAGATGTATATTAAAGAAAAGAAGCTGGACAAGAAATATGTATAGAGTAATCACAATGTCAGGCTATGATGAACCATGGTGGTTTTTTGAAGACTGGCAAAAAGATATTCAATCAGTAGATGAATATGAAGACTTCTATCAAGCTTTGAAAAAGTACAAAAGTGAATGGCTAAAAATGGCAAAAAGCTATAAAGAATTTAAAAGCCAAGACGACCTTTTAGCTGCATTCTGGAGAAGTGGAGATGAGATCTGGTGCGAAGAATGTGCAGGATACCTCCAACGTTATCAAAGTTTGATGCTGTTAGAAGATTGGCATGTGCTTCCAGTAGAGAAAAAACGCTGGGCATATGGTAAATCTTCTGGAGACTTACCTCCCAAATTTTGTAATAAATTGTGGGATAAAAAATAATCAAATGCAAAAGACTTCTAGCCACTCAGCTAGAAGTCTTTTAATGTCAAAAAGTCTCCAAGTAAAACGTTATTGAAGATTAAGTTATTTTGTTATAATTATTTTATAATCAAAATCTAATCAAAATAGAAAGGAGTCCTTCTTGAAAAAACTGCTTGTTATCACAGATGTTACATTAGCTCTTACTGCTGTTCTTTTAATTTTTGCTGTGAAACAGGGTGAGCATCCGGTTGTAGCACCAACAATAGAGTTTGCGAAAGCAGAACAATACAGACCAGAAAAAACAGTAAATATTGAACAAATAAAGATGGGAAATTTTGAAACTATTCATGGGGATTGGGTCAATTATGAAAGTGATATTGATGGAAGAAGAGTACGTGTTTTGGATACAAAAGTGACAAAGCAGAAACGGGATTTCTATCTCCAATATGGAGGTATAAATGAACAAACAGGTCAGGTTTACTTGTGGATGTACTTAGAAGGAATCGCTCCTGAAAACGGCTCACGATTTGAAATTTATCCTAAAGGCACGCCAGTTCCGGTCAAATTAAGAAATGGCACGATTGATTACTCAGGTAAATATGATCCAACGTCTCGAGAAAAAGACCGAATTCTACCAGAAGGTTCAGCGCGAACAGTAGAGGAACTCGCTTCGTTGGTCTTGTATCGGGATGGTGAAGCCTTAGTGTAAAAATAAACAGGAAAATACTCTTGAAAAAATTTTTGAAAAGAGTTAAAATAGTCCTATCATAAAAACTCGATGGTCAAGGCTCGGGAAGATATGTGCTTTTTAGCATGTATTTTTCACTGGCTTTGGCTTTTTGTTTTGTAAAAATGGAGAAATTATGGAATTTCAAGAAAAATATGATGTTATAGTGATTGGGGCGGGGCATGCTGGTGTAGAAGCAGCACTCGCTTCAGCTCGTATGGGCACCAAAACCCTTTTATTAACAATTAACCTCGACATGGTTGCTTTCATGCCCTGCAACCCTTCAATCGGTGGTTCTGCTAAAGGAATAGTCGTTCGTGAAATTGATGCCCTAGGTGGGGAGATGGGACGAAATACTGACAAGACCTATATTCAGATGAAAATGTTGAATACGGGTAAAGGACCTGCAGTCCGTGCCTTGCGTGCACAAGCAGATAAGGCGTTGTACTCTCAGGAAATGAAGCATACAGTTGAAAATCAAGAGAATCTAACCTTACGTCAAGCAATGGTAGAAGAAATTTTGGTTGATGCTGGAAAAGTAACAGGTGTAAAAGTTACAACTGGAGCGAAGTATGCTGCCCAAGCCGTTATCGTTACTACAGGAACTGCTTTACGCGGTGAAATTATCATTGGTGAGCTTAAATATTCCTCAGGACCAAACAATTCGCTAGCCTCTGTCAGCTTGGCTGATAACTTACGCAATTTAGGATTTGAAATTGGCCGCTTCAAAACAGGGACACCGCCACGTGTGCTTTCATCAAGTATTAACTATGATGCGACAGAGATTCAACCAGGGGATGAAAAACCAAATCACTTTAGCTTTTTGTCAAAAGATGAAGATTACCTCACAGAGCAGATTCCTTGTTGGCTTACCTACACAAGTAAAACAACACATGAGATTATTCAAGAAAATTTGCACCGTGCTCCAATGTTTTCAGGGATTGTCAAAGGTGTCGGTCCACGTTATTGCCCTTCTATAGAAGATAAAGTTGTACGTTTTGCGGATAAACCCCGCCACCAACTTTTCTTGGAACCAGAAGGACGCAATACAGAAGAAGTGTATATCCAAGGTTTATCCACAAGTTTACCGGAAGATGTTCAGTTTGATTTGGTCCGCTCTATTCCTGGTTTAGAAGATGCAAAAATGATGCGTACTGGTTATGCTATCGAATATGACGTGGTTCTGCCTCACCAGCTCCGTCCAACATTGGAAACGAAACTTGTTTCAGGACTTTTCACTGCGGGACAAACAAATGGTACATCTGGTTATGAAGAAGCAGCTGGTCAAGGGTTGGTTGCGGGAATCAATGCAAGTCTTAAAGTTCAAGGGAAAGAAGAGCTCATCCTAAAACGAAGCGATGCATATATCGGAGTAATGATTGATGACCTTGTGACTAAGGGCACATTAGAGCCTTATCGATTATTGACTTCTCGTGCCGAGTATCGCTTAATTTTACGTCATGATAACGCAGATATGCGTTTGACATCTATTGGACGAGAAATTGGTTTAGTTGGTGACGAGCGCTGGGATGCTTTCCAAGATAAACTCACTTCTTACCAAACAGAAATTGCTCGTCTTAATAAAGAAAAACTAAAACCACTTGCGGATACGCAAGAAAAACTTGGAATGATGGGATTTGGTCCAATCAAAGATGCTTTGACGGGCATCGAGTTCTTAAAACGCCCTGAGGTGAAGTATTCTGATGTCGTTAGATTTGTTGGCGAATCTTCTGAAGAACTCGATCGAACAGTCATCGAACTTATTGAAACAGAAGTTACTTATGAGGGCTACATCAAAAAAGCAAAAGAACAAGTTGAAAAGATGCACCGCTTAGAAGCTAAACGCATTCCTAAAAATATGAATTGGGATGCCTTAGACAGTATCGCAACGGAAGCGCGCCAAAAATTCAAGAAAATAAATCCTGAAACCTTAGGACAAGCAAGCCGTATTTCAGGAGTAAATCCTGCCGATATTTCCATTTTGATGGTTTATCTTGAAGGCAAAAGATAAAAATGTAAATCAGACACTAGGTGTCTGATTTTTTTAGTGTTAAAGAACGTGACAACGGCGGGGTTTTCCGAACAAGGGTAAAAAAAGAAGTAAAAAACCACAGTTTATTCTTGACAGGGAGGGAGTAGTTTGATAGAATATAATAGTTGTCGCGAGAGAGCGTATCTCCCGTGAGAGCGATAGACCTTTGAAAACTGAATAAAGTAGAATGACTATATGCGAGAAGGGAACTTCTTGTATACCAACTGTCAATTCAATAATGAAAGACAAAACAACAGCCAGTTCATTTGATGAACTAAATTTAAATGAGAGTTTGATCCTGGCTCAGGACGAACGCTGGCGGCGTGCCTAATACATGCAAGTCGAGCGATGATTAAAGATAGCTTGCTATTTTTATGAAGAGCGGCGAACGGGTGAGTAACGCGTGGGAAATCTGCCGAGTAGCGGGGGACAACGTTTGGAAACGAACGCTAATACCGCATAACAATGAGAATCGCATGATTCTTATTTAAAAGAAGCAATTGCTTCACTACTTGATGATCCCGCGTTGTATTAGCTAGTTGGTAGTGTAAAGGACTACCAAGGCGATGATACATAGCCGACCTGAGAGGGTGATCGGCCACACTGGGACTGAGACACGGCCCAGACTCCTACGGGAGGCAGCAGTAGGGAATCTTCGGCAATGGGGGCAACCCTGACCGAGCAACGCCGCGTGAGTGAAGAAGGTTTTCGGATCGTAAAACTCTGTTGTTAGAGAAGAACGTTAAGTAGAGTGGAAAATTACTTAAGTGACGGTATCTAACCAGAAAGGGACGGCTAACTACGTGCCAGCAGCCGCGGTAATACGTAGGTCCCAAGCGTTGTCCGGATTTATTGGGCGTAAAGCGAGCGCAGGTGGTTTCTTAAGTCTGATGTAAAAGGCAGTGGCTCAACCATTGTGTGCATTGGAAACTGGGAGACTTGAGTGCAGGAGGAGGAGAGTGGAATTCCATGTGTAGCGGTGAAATGCGTAGATATGGAGGAAACACCGGAGGCGAAAGCGGCTCTCTGGCCTGTAACTGAACACTGAGGCTCGAAAGCGTGGGGAGCAAACAGGATTAGATACCCTGGTAGTCCACGCCGTAAACGATGAGTGCTAGCTTGTAGGGAGCTATAAGTTCTCTGTAGCGCAGCTAACGCATTAAGCACTCCGCCTGGGGAGTACGACCGCAAGGTTGAAACTCAAAGGAATTGACGGGGGCCCCGCACAAGCGGTGGAGCATGTGGTTTAATTCGAAGCAACGCGAAGAACCTTACCAGGTCTTGACATACTCGTGCTATCCTTAGAGATAAGGAGTTCCTTCGGGACACGGGATACAGGTGGTGCATGGTTGTCGTCAGCTCGTGTCGTGAGATGTTGGGTTAAGTCCCGCAACGAGCGCAACCCTTATACTAGTTGCCATCATTAAGTTGGGCACTCTAGTGAGACTGCCGGTGATAAACCGGAGGAAGGTGGGGATGACGTCAAATCATCATGCCCCTTATGACCTGGGCTACACACGTGCTACAATGGATGGTACAACGAGTCGCCAACCCGCGAGGGTGCGCTAATCTCTTAAAACCATTCTCAGTTCGGATTGCAGGCTGCAACTCGCCTGCATGAAGTCGAATCGCTAGTAATCGCGGATCAGCACGCCGCGGTGAATACGTTCCCGGGCCTTGTACACACCGCCCGTCACACCACGGAAGTTGGGAGTACCCAAAGTAGGTTGCCTAACCGCAAGGAGGGGCGCTTCCTAAGGTAGACCGATGACTGGGGGTGAAGTCGTAACAAGGTAGCCGTATCGGAAGGTGCGGCTGGATCACCTCCTTTCTAAGGAATATAAAAAAAGATGTTGTTCTACTTTATTCAGTTTTGAGGGGTCTATAAAGACCAACAAGCAGTCTTTTGATGCAAGATAGAGAAGATTGCGTTGAGAGAAGGGGCCTTAGCTCAGCTGGGAGAGCGCCTGCTTTGCACGCAGGAGGTCAGCGGTTCGATCCCGCTAGGCTCCATAAGATACGGAAGTATCTGGTCAACGAAGACGTTAAAATAGGAATTGATCATTGAAAACTAAATAACAATATCTTATAACGATAAATAAACCGAGAAATGTTTTAAACATTCTGTAAAGCTGCGAATTCTTTTAAAGAGTTCGAAAAAACTTATACTTGTTTTAATGGCAAAGTTAATAAGGGCGCACGGTGGATGCCTTGGCATTAAGAGCCGAAGAAGGACGTGACTAACGACGATATTCTAGGGGGAGCAGTAAGTACGCATTGATCCCTAGGTCTCCGAATGGGGAAAACCCACTATGTTATGCATAGTATCCGTAAGTGAATACATAGCTTACGCGAAGGTAACGCAGAGAACTGAAACATCTAAGTACCTGCAGGAAGAGAAAGTAAAAACGATTTCCTAAGTAGCGGCGAGCGAACGGGAAACAGGCCAAACCAAGAAGCTTGCTTCTTGGGGTTGTAGGACTGCAACGTGGACTTAAAGTCTATAGAAGAATTACCTGGGAAGGTAAGCCAAAGAGAGTAATAGCCTCGTATTTGAAATAGACTTTATACCTAGCAGTATCCTGAGTAGGGCTGGACACGCGAAATTCCAGTTTGAATCCGGGAGGACCATCTCCAAGCCTAAATACTCCTTAATGACCGATAGTGAACCAGTACCGTGAGGGAAAGGTGAAAAGAACCCCGGGAGGGGAGTGAAATAGCACCTGAAACCGTGTGCCTACAAGAAGTTCGAGCCCGTCAATGGGTGAGAGCGTGCCTTTTGTAGAATGAACCGGCGAGTTACGTTATGATGCGAGGTTAAGCTGAAGAGGCGGAGCCGTAGCGAAAGCGAGTCTGAATAGGGCGCTTTAGTATCATGATGTAGACCCGAAACCTAGTGACCTATCCATGAGCAGGTTGAAGGTGCGGTAAGACGCACTGGAGGACCGAACCAGGACACGTTGAAAAGTGTTTGGATGACTTGTGGGATAGCGGAGAAATTCCAAACGAACTGGGAGATAGCTGGTTCTCTCCGAAATAGCTTTAGGGCTAGCGTCGCAATTTAAGTGTATTGGAGGTAGAGCACTGTTTGGATGAGGGGCCCATCTCGGGTTACCAATTTCAGATAAACTCCGAATGCTAATACACATGTGCGGCAGTCAGACTGCGAGTGCTAAGATCCGTAGTCGAAAGGGAAACAGCCCAGACCACCAGCTAAGGTCCCAAAATATATGTTAAGTGGAAAAGGATGTGGGGTTGCACAGACAACTAGGATGTTAGCTCAGAAGCAGCTATCATTCAAAGAGTGCGTAATAGCTCACTAGTCGAGTGACCCTGCGCCGAAAATGTACCGGGGCTAAACATATTACCGAAGCTGTGGATTTAATATTAATTAAATGGTAGGAGAGCGTTGTAATCAGCGATGAAGGTATACCGTGAGGGGTGCTGGAGCGATTACAAGTGAGAATGCCGGTATGAGTAGCGCAAGATAAGTGAGAATCTTATCCACCGTAAGACTAAGGTTTCCAGGGGAAGGCTCGTCCGCCCTGGGTTAGTCGGGACCTAAGGCGAGGCCGAAAGGCGTAGTCGATGGACAACAGGTTGATATTCCTGTACTAGTATTGTTAGTGATGGAGGGACGCAGTAGGCTAAAGGGAGCCAGTTAATGGATTCTGGTCTAAGCAGTGAGGTGTGGAATGTGTCAAATGCATTTTCCTTTAACATTGAGCTGTGATGGGGAAGCAACTACGGTTGCGAAGCCCTTGATGTCACACTGCCAAGAAAATCTTCTAGCGTTTAATTCAATACTACCCGTACCGCAAACCGACACAGGTAGTCGAGGCGAGTAGCCTCAGGTGATCGAGAGAACTCTCGTTAAGGAACTCGGCAAAATGACCCCGTAACTTCGGGAGAAGGGGTGCTGTAGAAATACAGCCGCAGTGAAAAGATCCAAGCAACTGTTTATCAAAAACACAGCTCTCTGCTAAACCGCAAGGTGATGTATAGGGGGTGACGCCTGCCCGGTGCTGGAAGGTTAAGAGGAGGGGTTAGACATTAGTCGAAGCTCTGAATTGAAGCCCCAGTAAACGGCGGCCGTAACTATAACGGTCCTAAGGTAGCGAAATTCCTTGTCGGGTAAGTTCCGACCCGCACGAAAGGCGTAATGATTTGGATACTGTCTCAACGAGAGACTCGGTGAAATTTTAGTACCTGTGAAGATGCAGGTTACCCGCGACAGGACGGAAAGACCCCATGGAGCTTTACTGCAGATTGATATTGAGTACCTGTGAAGCATGTACAGGATAGGTAGGAGACTTTGACCTTGGGACGCTAGTTTCAAGTGAGTCGCTGTTGGGATACTACCCTTGCTTCATGGTTGCTCTAACCCACACGCATAATCGGCGTGGGAGACAGTGTCTGTCGGGCAGTTTGACTGGGGCGGTCGCCTCCTAAAGAGTAACGGAGGCGCCCAAAGGTTCCCTCAACATGGTTGGAAATCATGTGTAGAGTGTAAAGGTATAAGGGAGCTTGACTGCGAGAGCTACAACTCGAGCAGGTAGGAAACTAGGGCTTAGTGATCCGGTGGTACCGCATGGAAGGGCCATCGCTCAACGGATAAAAGCTACCCTGGGGATAACAGGCTTATCTCCCCCAAGAGTTCACATCGACGGGGAGGTTTGGCACCTCGATGTCGGCTCGTCGCATCCTGGGGCTGTAGTCGGTCCCAAGGGTTGGGCTGTTCGCCCATTAAAGCGGCACGCGAGCTGGGTTCAGAACGTCGTGAGACAGTTCGGTCCCTATCCGTCGCGGGCGTAGGAAATTTGAGAGGATCTGCCCTTAGTACGAGAGGACCGGGGTGGACTTACCGCTGGTGTACCAGTTGTTCCGCCAGGAGCACCGCTGGGTAGCTATGTAGGGAAGGGATAAGCGCTGAAAGCATCTAAGTGCGAAGCCCACCTCAAGATGAGATTTCCCATTCTTTATGAATTAAGAGCCCTGAGAGATGATCAGGTTGATAGGCTGGAAGTGGAAGTCCTGCGAGGGATGGAGCGGACCAGTACTAATAGCTCGAGGACTTTACCAAGTAATAGAACATATGAGTTTAGCTTTACTTATTTATCAAGAGATTGTTATTTAGTTTTGAGTGTTCAATACATTCAGACCATGATTTGGTATTCATTGCATAGGAGATACACCTGTTCCCATGTCGAACACAGAAGTTAAGTCCTATTACGCCGGAAGTAGTTGGGGGTTGCCCCCTGTGAGATATGGTAAATGCCAAGTGATTGGGAGTTTAGCTCAGCTGGGAGAGCATCTGCCTTACAAGCAGAGGGTCAGCGGTTCGATCCCGTTAACTCCCATAGGTTCCGTAGTGTAGCGGTTATCACGTCGCCCTGTCACGGCGAAGATCGCGGGTTCGATTCCCGTCGGAACCGTTTCAAGTAGACTTACTTGAAAGGTAATAAAAGAAATAGACTCGTTAGCTCAGTTGGTAGAGCATTTGACTTTTAATCAAAGGGTCGCTGGTTCGAGCCCAGCACGGGTCATACTTTAACATTAGGTTGAGGTATAAAGCGTAAAAGAACTTGTCAAGCGGATGTGGTGAAATTGGCAGACACGCTAGATTTAGGTTCTAGTGCTTTAGGGCGTGGGGGTTCAAGTCCCTTCATCCGCATTTCTTTTATAGCCGACTTAGCTCAGTTGGTAGAGCATCTGATTTGTAATCAGAGGGTCGCGTGTTCGAATCATGTAGTCGGCATTCCTTTAACTGTTTAGACCTAATGGAGTACAGCTAGAGGTATGAAGAGAGTTTAACTTTCTTTAAGCGTTGCGAACGTAGTTCAGGGGTAGAACACAACCTTGCCATGGTTGGGGTCGCGAGTTCGAATCTCGTCGTTCGCTTTAAAATTAAATATTATGCACCCGTGGCTCAACTGGATAGAGTACCTGACTACGAATCAGGCGGTTGCAGGTTCGAATCCTGCCGGGTGCATTGATTTCTGAATGAAATCATGATGATAATGAACTTTATCTCGGGAAGTAGCTCAGCTTGGTAGAGTACTTGGTTTGGGACCAAGGTGTCGCAGGTTCGAATCCTGTCTTCCCGATTGATAGATTAATCTATCAGAAATTTTTGGCGGTGTAGCTCAGCTGGCTAGAGCGTTCGGTTCATACCCGAGAGGTCGGGGGTTCGATCCCCTTCGCCGCTATTATATTTACAGCTGGATCTTTAGCTCAGTTGGTTAGAGCTCTCGGCTCATAACCGAGCGGTCGTTGGTTCGAATCCAACAAGATCCACTTTTGGAGGATTACCCAAGTCCGGCTGAAGGGAACGGTCTTGAAAACCGTCAGGCGGGTAAAACCGTGCGTGGGTTCGAATCCCACATCCTCCTTTCCTTTGGCTCGGTAGCTCAGTTGGTAGAGCAATGGATTGAAGCTCCATGTGTCGGCGGTTCGATTCCGTCTCGCGCCATTTGCGGGTGTAGTTTAGTGGTAAAACCTCAGCCTTCCAAGCTGATGTTGTGAGTTCGATTCTCATCACCCGCTTAAAATTTTTCTAGAATATAGAAGATTTTTTAATAATTTGGGAGCATAGCTCAGTTGGTTAGAGCACTGTGTTGATAACGCAGGGGTCCGAGGTTCAAATCCTCGTGTTCCCATAGATGTTTATAATATCTATATATTGTGAATAACTGGTGGGGAGTTACTCAAGAGGCTGAAGAGGACGGTTTGCTAAATCGTTAGGTCGGGAAACCGGCGCGAGGGTTCGAATCCCTTACTCCCCTTCCGTACAACGACTATTGTTGAATAGTCGTTTTTTATGCTTTATGTAGAATGTTTAAGATGAGAGGGGGTTAGATGGCTTTTCTTACAAACGAAGAAGTAACCGAGTTAAAAAATCAGGTAAATATTGCTGATTTGATTTCACAATATGTACCTCTCACGAAGTCAGGAAAGAATTATTTAGGGCTTTGCCCTTTTCATGGGGAAAAAACGCCGAGTTTCAATGTCAATGCTGATAAAGGCTTTTATCACTGTTTTGGTTGTGGAAAATCAGGCGATGTTATTGATTTTATAAAAGATTATAAACAAGTTGGTTTTGTGGATGCAGTAAAAGATGTGGCGAGTTTTGCTGGCATCACTTTAAATATTGAGGATGATTCTACTGCAGAAAAAGATAACCCTAATGCACTGCTCTATGATATAAACAATCAAGCTGCACGCCTTTATAATATCGTTTTAACCTCTACAGAAATTGGTGAAAAAGCCCGACTTTATTTGGAAAAACGAGGAATTACTGCTGATATTATCAAGCAGTTTAATATCGGTTTAGCACCAGACGAAAACGATTTTATTTTTAAAAATCTATCTGGGAAATTTGATGAAAGTGTGCAAGCGAATTCGGGGCTTTTCAACTTTTCAAGCAACAAGGTTTTTGATGCTTTTCAAAATAGAATTATGTTTCCCCTCAAAAATGAGTACGGGCATGTTGTTGGATTTTCAGGCCGAAAATGGCAAGAAAATGATACAAGTAAGGCAAAGTATATTAATACAAGTGCAACGAAAATCTTTGATAAGTCTTACGAGCTTTATAATCTAGATAGAGCAAAACCTGTTATTTCTAAAACTCGTGAAGTTTACTTAATGGAAGGGTTCATGGACGTTATTGCAGCTTATAAAGCTGGTATATTTAATGTTGTGGCGACCATGGGGACAGCTTTAACTGAGAAACACGTAAAGCGTTTAAAAAAAATAGCTAAAAATTATGTTCTTATCTATGATGGTGATCAGGCGGGTCAAAATGCGATATATAAAGCAATTGACTTGATTGGTGAAGAGAAGACACAGATTGTTCGTGTTCCGGAAGGTCTGGATCCAGACGATTACAGCAAAAAGTATTCTTTAGAGTCATTAGCTGGTCTGATGGAAAACAGTAGGATACAACCGACAGAGTTTCTGATTGATTATCTGAAGCCTGAAAACCTTTCGAATCTGCAAAATCAATTGGATTTTATTGAGCAAATGGCGCCTGTTATTGCAAGGGTTTCGTCAATTACGGCCCAGGATGCTTTTATAAGAAAATTAGTTGAGATTTTACCTGATTTCGAGTATAATCAAGTAGAGCAATCTGTCAATTTAAAGCGTGAAAACGTCCTTAAATCAAGGGCAGCAGCGGGAAATTTTGAAGAGAGTTTTGGGAGCTTTTCGGAAGAAGATTTTACGAATTATTTTGATCCTGGTTTTATTGCATCGGAACAAGATTATTATGAAACTTTTTCCCCTGCTCAAGAGGCTGTTAAAACTGTACAACAGCCGCAACTTCCAAGTTTATCACGAAGTGAACGAGCAGAGGAGCAACTTCTGAATCGCATGATTTATCACCAAAGTGTTCTTCAGAAATTTGCAGAGGATGAAACTTTTCGCTTTGTCCACCAGCGTTACCAGAACCTTTTTGACAAAATCATACTTGAGGTTATGAGTTTTGAAGAAATTGATCCTTCTCACTTTGGTAGCTCACTAGATGCCGACGAGAAAAATTTATTTTATCAAATCCTAAGCCTTGATTTGCCAGATGAGACAAGTAGTCAGGAGCTCGACGATTTGGTAGCCGTTTTTGCAAAGGAAATGGAGCAAATAAAGTTTAGTGAATTGCAAAAACAACTAGAGAATGCCCAAAAAGTAGGCAACAAGGAACGTGAGCTGGAACTCACAATCCAAATTATTAATCAGAAGAAAAAAATATAAGCTATTACTTATATTGTTCATTGGGGAGGATTAAATTGGCAAGTAATAATAAAAAAAGAATCAGTCAAATTGCAAAAGAAACTGGAATTACTAACAAAGCTTTAATCGCAAAAGCACAAGAGCTTGGCATGGCGGTTAAATCTCATTCAAGTTCTATTTTTGAAGCTGAAGAAGCAAAACTCCTTGCAGCAATGGATTTTAAACCAATTATTGTTGAAAAAGTTGATGTGGAAGAGCTGAAAGAAAAAGGTTCTAAGCAGGTAACTTCTGTTAAAGAAAAAGCGGCCAAGAAAGTCGATATTAAAGATTCGGATACCTTTGACAACAAGGCTTTTGATAAAGCAGTAGCAGCTTATATTACAAAACGTAAACCTCTTGAAGAAGCTTTAGATGATGAAATTACAGATGAGCTTGTGGTGAAGTTTGGTTTGGAAGCGGAAGCTATCGAAGATTTGCTTCAACAAATCCAAGATGCGGGTATTTCCATTGTTGACAAAGATGGAAATCCTAGTCCATTAGCTTTGCAAGCTGAAGAAGAAGAAAAGCTTGATGATAATGCAATGGATGAAATCGTGACAAATGTCCGTATTGATGATCCTGTCCGTATGTATCTTAAGGAAATCGGACGTTACCCATTGATTTCACTTGAAGAAGAAACAAAACTTGCGGAAGCTATCGTTGCAGGCGGAGATGAAGCGGAATTTGCCAAACAAATGCTTGCGGAAGCCAACTTACGTTTGGTTGTTTCAATTGCAAAGCGTTATTCAGGACGTGGCATGCAATTCTTGGATTTGATTCAAGAAGGAAACATGGGACTTATGAAAGCTGTGGACAAATTTGACCATACTAAAGGTTTCAAATTCTCAACTTATGCGACATGGTGGATTCGTCAAGCAATCACACGTGCGATTGCTGACCAAGCACGTACAATCCGTATTCCTGTCCACATGGTTGAAACAATCAATAAGTTAATCCGTGTGCAACGTAATCTTTTACAAGAATTGGGTCGTGATCCTTTACCAGAAGAAATCGGTAAAGAATTGCATATGACACCTGATAAAGTTCGTGAAGTCTTAAAAATTGCGCAAGAACCTGTATCATTGGAAACACCTATTGGTGAGGAAGACGATTCACACCTTGGAGATTTCATTGAAGATGATGTGATTGAAAGTCCAGTAGACTATACAAACCGTATCTTGCTTCGTGAACAGCTTGATGAAGTTATGGATACCTTGACAGACCGTGAAGAAAACGTGTTGCGTATGCGCTTTGGCTTAGATGATGGCCGCATGCACACACTTGAAGATGTTGGTAAACAATTTAAAGTGACACGTGAACGTATTCGTCAAATTGAAGCAAAAGCGATTAAGAAATTACGTCATCCTCGTCGCAGCAAACCATTGCGTGACTTTATGTAATATAAAAAAACTCTTTCGACAGATGTCGAAGAGTTTTTTCTTATTCTTGGAAAAGAATAGAGTACAAAAGATTTGATAAATTTGAGAGAAGTGATATAATAAAAATTATTAAAGGTCAAAAAAGGTCAAACTTGAAATAGAAGCAACCAGACATGATTCTTTAATTCTAAAAAAATAAGTTAAAATAAAGAAAAGACGTAACCACAAAGAAGGAGGAAGAGATGCTCTGCCAAAATTGTAAAATAAACGAAGCGACAATTCACCTTTATACAAATGTGAATGGCCAGCGTAAGCAAGTGGATCTATGCCAAAACTGTTATCAAATTATGAAATCAGGTGGTCAAGAAAGCTTGTTTGCTGGAGCTACAAATATTTCGAATAATGACGATCCTTTTAATCCGTTCCCAGATATTTTCCAAGCTTTACATGGAAATGATCAAGGTCGGACAATGACCCCTCCAACACAAGCCGGAGGTCGAGGCCCAGGAGGCCCACAAAATCCTCGTGGAGGCCAAGCACCTAAAGGACTTCTCGAAGAATTCGGGGTCAACATCACTGATGCTGCACGTCGTGGGGAAATCGATCCTGTTATTGGGCGTGATTCTGAAATTACGCGTGTCATCGAAATTCTGAATCGTCGGACAAAAAATAATCCTGTTCTTATCGGAGAACCTGGTGTTGGTAAAACAGCAGTTGTTGAAGGATTAGCCCAAAAAATCGTTGACGGTGACGTACCACAAAAATTACAAAATAAAGAAGTTATTCGTCTTGACGTTGTCAGTCTCGTCCAAGGTACTGGTGTGCGTGGACAATTTGAAGAGCGCATGCAAAAACTGATGGAAGAGATCCGTAAACGTGATGATGTTATCCTCTTCATTGATGAAATTCATGAGATTGTGGGCGCAGGTTCTGCTGGAGAAGGAAATATGGATGCCGGAAATATCCTTAAACCGGCTTTAGCACGTGGCGAACTCCAACTTGTTGGAGCAACAACACTCAATGAATATCGAATTATTGAAAAGGATGCAGCGCTTGAGCGTCGGATGCAACCTGTTAAAGTTGATGAACCTTCTGTAGATGAGACAATCACAATCTTACGTGGTATTCAAAAACGTTATGAAGATTATCATCATGTAAAATACTCCGATGAAGCAATCTTAGCTGCTGCAAATCTATCTAACCGTTATATTCAGGACCGTTTCCTTCCTGATAAGGCAATTGACTTGCTGGACGAAGCAGGTTCGAAAAAGAATCTCACCCTCAAATTTGTTGATCCAGAGGACATAAAGAAACGTATTGAGCAAGCAGAAGTGCAAAAAAATGAAGCTATGCAACGTGAAGATTTTGAGAAAGCAGCCCATTTCCGTGATCAAATCGCTAAGCTTCGTGAGCTGCAAAGTCATGAAATCTCGGATACTGATATGCCAAATATCACAGAAAAAGATATCGAAGCAATCGTTGAAGAAAAAACGCATATCCCTGTGGGAGATTTGAAAGAAAAAGAACAAACACAGCTGATTAATCTGGCCGAAGACTTGAAAGAACATGTTATCGGACAAGATGAAGCAATTGATAAAATTTCGAAAGCCGTGCGTCGTTCACGTGTTGGACTTGGAAAGCCTAATCGTCCTATCGGTTCATTCCTCTTTGTTGGACCGACTGGTGTAGGGAAGACCGAACTCGCGAAACAATTGGCTTATGAACTCTTTGGTTCTAGGGATAGCATGATTCGTTTTGACATGTCGGAATACATGGAAAAACACAGTGTGGCTAAGTTGATTGGAGCTCCTCCAGGATATGTAGGTTATGAAGAAGCCGGTCAATTGACAGAACGTGTACGTCGTAACCCATACAGCTTAATCTTGTTGGATGAGATTGAGAAAGCCCACCCTGATGTTATGCATATGTTCTTGCAAATTCTTGATGACGGTCGTTTGACAGATGCGCAAGGGCGTACAGTTTCCTTCAAAGATGCCATCATCATTATGACATCGAATGCTGGTACAGGTAAGGTTGAAGCAAGTGTTGGTTTTGGTGCTGCACGTGAAGGACGTACGAATTCAGTACTTGGGGAATTGGGTAATTTCTTTAGTCCGGAATTCATGAATCGTTTTGATGCTATCATTGAATTCTCGGCATTGAGCAAAGAAAACTTGCTTAAGATTGTGGATTTAATGTTGGATGAAGTGAATGCTCAAATCGCTCAAAATGATATTCATCTTGATGTCACACAGGCCGTTAAAGAAAAACTTGTTGATCTGGGTTACGATCCGAAAATGGGGGCTCGTCCATTGCGTCGTACCATCCAGGATAATATCGAGGATGCAATTGCTGATTTTTATATTGAGCATCCTGAATATAAAGAATTACTGGCAGACTTGGTTGATGATAAGATTGTTATTGTGAATAAGCCTGAAGAAGTAGAAGCCACAACGGATACATCTGATAATAAAGATGAGGAGAAATAAGATAAAGATAAGACCAGTTGATGGTCTTATCTTTTTTTGTTAAAGTAAGATAAATATGGAAAATACAAATCAACTTAAACAAGAGATAAAAGCTTTTTTATTAGAAAAGGGATGTTATGCAACATATAGGCATTGTATAACTGTTGGTGACTATGCTGAAGAAATAGGCCAAGAATTCCTCAATGAAGAAGAGAGAGAGCAAGTAAGGATAGCAGGCTACCTGCATGATATTTCTGCTATTTATCCAAATAATGAAAGAATTTTTGTAGCAGAAGACATGAGGATAGAACTTTTTAAGGAAGAAAGACAATTTCCTATGATTATCCATCAAAGGATATCAAGGATAATGGCTCAAAGAGAATTTGGGATCCAAGACGAAAAAATTCTTTCAGCAATTTCTTGTCACACTACCTTGAAGAAAAAATTTTCAAAGGTTGATTTAGTTTTATTTGTGGCTGACAAAATAAGATGGGATCAAGAAGGTCAGCCTCCTTATCTACAGGAAATTACCCAAGCGCTAAATTTTTCTTTTGAAGCAGCAGCTTTTTCTTATATTGATTATATTTTGAAACATGATATAAAAGTCATTCATCCTTGGCTTTTAGAAGCTTATGAATTTTTAAATCTAAGAAGAAGTAGTGAATGAAAAAATTTATCTTTGGTGAATATTCCTTATATTTTTCGTACGAATAAGTAATAAAAAGTTTTATTGGAGAAACCATGCTCTGGAAAATTATAAACGAAGAAAATATGGCTCGGAAATATGACCAAGAGACTTCATCAAAGTACACAGCCTTCAATCAAATTAATAATTATTTTATTGGAGCGAACAGTGGATTTGTGATAATCCTTGCTATCCCCCCTTATATTTTCCTTTTTTACCCCCTTTACCTCATAATAACAATTGTCCTTAATATTCAGGACTATCGAATAAGGAAAAGACAGCTTGAAAAATTATTAAAATAAAAAAGAATAAGCCGCAAAGCTTATTCTTTTTTATTGGGAAAATTATTGAACAATCAAAAGTCCATCTTTAATAGCCCAAGGTTCTTTTTCATTGATATGATCGTAGAACATTATACCGTTTGTGTGGTCGATCTCATGTTGGACGCACATTGAAGGGAAATCTTTCAGACGAATCTTATGTTTTTCGTTGTTTTTGTCATAGTATTCTACAGTTACACGCGCGTGACGGATAACCAGACCGGGTACTTCACGGTCGACAGAAAGACAACCTTCGCCAGACTCGATAGCTGCATCTTGAACAGAGTGGCTTACAATTTTAGCATTATACATGATTTCTGCCAATTTATAAGCATCTTTAGGTGCAACTTCATTGCCATTTTCATCTACTTCCGGATCGTTAGGAATAAGAACAGCAATAATTTTTTTAGCGATATCGAGTTGATTGGCGGCTAACCCCACACCTGGACGGAGCTGCATTTTTTCTGCCATTGCTGGATTTTGTGAATTACGGAGAAATTCCATCATTTTTTCGCCTAGAATGATGTCTTCATCAGACAAGGGTAAGCTTACTTCATCAGCAACAGTACGCAGTGTTTCGTTTCCTTCACGGACAATATCGTCCATGCTAATCATATGACTTGCTTTGATTAATTTTTCTTGTACAGACATTTTTTTACTTCCTTGATATATTATTACTATTAGTTAATTATAGCATAAATTTTCAGTCAAAAATGTTAAAATTGATTAAAGAGAAGGTTTATAAGGGGGCAGAAATGAAAACTTATAGAAAAAATACAGCAGCAATCATTTTGAATGCAGAAAATGAAATTTTACTCTTTCAACGTGCGGATTTGCCACAAATCTGGGGCTTCCCACAAGGAGGAATTGAGACAGGTGAAACTCCCGAACAAGCCGTAGTGAGAGAACTCGAGGAAGAGATTGGTACACAAGATTTTGAAATTATAGGGAAATATCCAGAACTTTTACGTTATGATTTTCCAGAAGGTATGACTTTTCCTGATTGGAGCTATGATGGACAAGAGCAACAGTATTTTCTTATCCGACTTTATGCCACGGCTTCTATTAATGTAAAAACGGGTCATCCCGAGTTTATCAGTTATAAGGCGGTTCCTTTTGCAGATATTGATTTTAGTGCATTTAGTTTCAAAGCCGATGTATACCGAAAGGCACTCACTTATTTTAAAAAAGAATTTAAGGAAATAAAATGATAGAACGTATAACAGATAATAAATTTGACTTGGTCAGCAAGTATGAACCAGCTGGAGACCAAGGGCAAGCGATTGAGACGCTTGTAGAAAATATTGAAAATGGCGAAAAAGCGCAAATTTTAAGGGGGGCGACTGGTACAGGTAAAACATATACCATGAGTCAAGTGATTGCGCGGACAAATAAACCTACTTTAGTTATGGCGCACAATAAGACGCTTGCAGGTCAGCTTTACAGCGAGTTTAAAGAGTTTTTCCCCAACAATGCTGTCGAATATTTTGTCAGCTACTATGATTATTACCAACCTGAAGCTTATGTCCCTTCTTCAGATACTTATATTGAAAAAGACAGTTCCGTCAATGATGAAATTGATAAACTGCGTCATAGTGCAACAAGCTCCCTTTTGGAACGGAATGATGTTATTGTGGTGGCCTCTGTATCCTGTATCTATGGGTTGGGTTCTCCTAAAGAATATCAAGATAGCGTCGTTAGCTTACGTCCTGGACTGGAAATCTCTCGTGATAAATTACTCAATGATTTAGTAGGCATCCAATTTGAGCGCAATGATATTGACTTCCAACGTGGGCGTTTTCGTGTACGTGGTGATGTTGTCGAAGTATTCCCTGCATCACGAGATGAGCATGCTTTTCGTGTTGAATTTTTTGGCGATGAAATTGACCGAATCCGTGAAATAGAAGCTCTCACAGGGCAAGTGTTAGGAGAAGTAGACCATCTTGCTATATTCCCGGCTACTCACTTTATGACAAATGACGATCGTATGGAAGAGTCCATTGCCAAGATTGAAGCAGAACTTCAACAGCAATTAAAAGTCTTCCGTAGTGAAGGGAAGCTCTTAGAAGCACAGCGGTTGGAACAAAGAACCAACTATGATATCGAAATGCTACGTGAGATGGGCTATTGTAATGGCGTAGAAAACTACTCACGTCATATGGACGGCCGTAGTGAAGGAGAACCCCCTTTCACCTTGCTTGATTTCTTTCCCGATGATTTTATGATCATGATTGACGAAAGTCACATGACGATGGGTCAAGTGAAAGGGATGTATAATGGTGACCGGGCACGTAAAGACATGTTGGTCAACTACGGTTTCCGCCTGCCTTCAGCCTTGGACAACCGTCCGTTGCGTCGTGAAGAATTTGAAAGTCATGTGCACCAAATTCTTTATGTTTCTGCCACACCGGGTGACTATGAAATGGAGCAAACGGAGACAATTGTCGAGCAAATTATACGTCCTACAGGGCTTCTGGACCCTATCGTGGAAGTTCGGCCAATGATGGGGCAAATCGACGATCTCCTAGGGGAAATTAATGCGCGTGTCGAAAAAGATGAACGTGTCTTTGTCACTACCTTGACGAAAAAGATGGCGGAAGATTTAACTTCTTATTTCAAAGAAATGGGTGTAAAAGTCAAGTACATGCACAGTGATATCAAAACCCTGGAGCGAACTGAAATTATTCGTGACTTGAGATTGGGCGTTTTTGATGTGTTAGTCGGTATTAATCTTTTACGTGAAGGGATCGATGTGCCAGAAGTTTCTCTGGTTGCTATTTTGGATGCGGATAAGGAAGGTTTCCTCCGTAATGAGCGTGGTTTGATTCAAACCATCGGACGTGCCGCGCGTAATTCTAACGGACGTGTTATCATGTATGGGGATAATATTACTCAATCCATGCAACGTGCAATGGATGAAACGAGCCGTCGTCGTGAAATTCAAATGGCTTACAATGAAAAACACGGCATTGTGCCACAAACCATTAAGAAAGAAATTCGTGATTTAATTTCAATTACGAAACGTACGGAAAGCGGAGAAGTGGAAGAAGTTTCGGCTGAAGCAATGACGAAAAAAGAGCGTAAAGCACTTCTTAAAAAGCTTGAGAAAGAAATGGCCGAAGCTGCCGGTGCGCTTGACTTTGAATCAGCTGCTCAGTTACGTGATATGATTCTTGAGATAAAAGCTTTAGATTAACAACAATAAAGGTTTTTGATGCCCTTAAGTAAATAAAAATAAAAGGTTCCAACACTGTAAAAAGTGTTGGAACTTTTTTTGTTTCCCCACGTAAGAAGTCCAATACAAATGAAACTCTACTGAAATCATTTTGACATCAAAACTACAAATGTTAGAATTAAATAAGAAATATTCTTAGATATATGTAATAAAAGACTTGTAAAAGAATTGACGAGGGAAACGCTATGACTTATAATCAGACAGCACAGCACAGCACAGCACAGCACAGCACAGCACAGCACAGCACAGCACAGCACAGCACAGCACAGCACAGCACAGCACAGCACAGCACAGCACAGCACAGCACAGCACAGCACAGCACAGCACAGCACAGCACAGCACAGCACAGCACAGCATGCGGTAGATAATAACCGCCTATTTTTGCTTGCCCCCAAACGCTCTGGACCACTGGAGCGTTTTTTCCGTCCTCTGACCCTTAGTGCTGAGGGTCAGGTTAAGAGAAGTAAAGATAAAAAAAGAATCATAAAGAAAGACAAAGAAAGGGAAAAGGTATTATTATGACACCAGAAAAGAAACGTAAACTACGGAACATTGCTCTCCTCTCCTTGCTTGGCCTCATCGGCGGAACGATGGCCTTCCAGGCTTTCAACCAACAAGCCATCAATGACCGAGAAAATACTGTACAGGTCAATGTCGGTGGCCGTGTGCACGACTACTACAATAGAGACACCGAAAACAAGGATGTCTTTGTGGAAAACTATGGCGAACGTCCCATCATGGCTCGTATCCGCCTGTCCGAGTTCTTGGAGTACCAAAGAGGAGAAGGGGACTTTACACCCCTCGTCCCTGGAAGTGAACGGGACAACTTAGCGACTTGGATCACCTGGATCCCCAGCGCAAACAATATCAATCAGCGTGCCGATACGGGGAACTCCAGCGCCTTTAACCGCTACGCTCAGCTGACCTTTGGCTGGAGCCGTGAAGGCGAAACAGCCCCATGGTACATGCCAACCTTCAACCATGATAATCTGTACCTAAGGACCGCAGCCGCTGGTCATGCCCGGGACTATATCGCAGGCGCAGGGGCAACCGATGGGACAACCGATGGCGCCACGCACCCTGGGGATGGTACAGATGCTTACTGGTCTGAAAACGACACCTTTGATAACAGTGCAGGCCTTTGGCCGGGGGCTACCCTTGAAAATGAAGCGGCACAAAACCTGCGCCAGCAACGTGCCCCAATGACCATTGAACAGTGGTCTAACTTGGAAGACTGGCAACAAATCGGTGATTTCTGGGTGGTGGACCACACCACCGGTTGGGCCTATTGGGCCTCGCTCTTGGAGCCAGGAAATGCAAGTTCTTATCTTCTGGATGCTGCAGAACTGACCGATGCCATTGAAGATACAGTCTTTAACGGCAGTTATTATTATGGCATCCATGTGGACAGCCAACTGATCAGCCCGGATAACAGTGAGGAGTTTCTCCCAGGTGGTGACAGCCGTTTAGAAGCTTTCCTTACAGGAATTAAGAACAACTCGATGATTGATGAAGGAAATGCCCGACCAGACATCAATTTACCTCCATCATCTTTTGATTTTAACGCGATGGCTCCAGGCCGTGTCTTCACTATGGCCGGGGAGCAGTATCGCTACCTTGAAGACATGGGTAACGGTAACCATATGATTATCCGCCACGAAGCAATTAACAATACAAGTTTCAATATGCAGCCTCAAGTCCTCAGCAACTGGTTCAGTGGCCTTGACGCTGAGGTTCAGGCTATGGTTCAACCCGTAGTTATACCAGACCCAGCTCCTGATGTAACCTATGCTTCAATCACTTGGTTAGATGGAATACTCCACTGGTTGCCTGGCAACTTGGCTTCCTTCCCTGCAGTAGCAGGAGATGTGACCACTGTGAATCCGAGTGGTACACCTCAAGCTTTTGCCTTATCCCTTGCGGATGTGACGCGATTGTCTACATCAAATGGACCTTTCCCTAATCTTAGAGCACGTATGAGCCCTAACGCCGCATGGTGGTTACGTACCCTTAGAGATAGTAGCGGTAGCGTTGCTTGGTCTATTACTAGGTTTGCTGAGCTCCCTGGTTTGTTAGTTTGTCATCATCCCACCGCGACTACCGTTGATGGTATGGGTGTCCGTCCAGCCATCATTGTACACCCGTAATCCAAACATACACAATAAAAAGTTCTTAGGATAATATTATTAAGGCAATAAATCATCAAAGCCATACTTTGATGGTTATTTTTTTCTTATGAATAAAAGCAACTAGATTTCTGCGAGCAATACGAAAACTCATTCCTTTCTGCGTAGGGGTTGACTGTTTGAAAAAGTGTATAGTAAAAGCGACACAGCAGGTCTCAAGAAACAAGTCGGCATGTGCTTGATTTTTGGGATTGGTTAGCCACTTTTACTTCTTTAGGGACAACTTAAGAGGTAAACGTGGAGAAGAAAAGCCACTGATTGCAACAATCAGTGGCTTTTCTTAATGACATTGAGTTTTTATTTTTCTTGCTCAGCGGCTTCATCCACGATGAAGGTAAATTCACAGGTTGTTACTTTTTTGCCATCAACATATGCAGCAGCATCAGCCTTACCTACTTTGCCACGGAATTTAGTGATTTCAAATTCGAGTTTCATTACATCACCAGGAACAACTTTTTGACGGAATTTAGCTTTGTCAATGCCGCCAATATAGGCCATTTTCCCTTGGAATTCTTCTTTTTTAAGAATCAAGATAGAGCCGGCTTGTGCTAAACTTTCCAAAATCAAAACGCCTGGGAAAGTTGGGTTACCTGGGAAATGCCCATTAAAAACTTCTTCATTAATGGTAACGTTTTTTGTTGCCAGAATCTTATTTTCTGAGATTTCGTCAACATAATCGATAAACATAATAGGATAACGGTTAGGAATAACTTCCATAACTTCCGTCGCTGTCATAGCATATTTTGAATGTGTCATATTAATAGTACCTCATATTTTATTTGTACCTTCTCATTATATCACTATTTTTATTGTTTTATGTATAAAAACATTAAAAGGTCATTGGGGGTGTTCCTCTGGACCTTGGGGATCATCGAGAGAGGTACAAGCAGAGCCAAGCAAGGCAAATATTTAGAATATTAAACTTAGACGATGATTACTGGAAAAAGTGAACCAGTAGTGCTCTACTATTGGAGTAAAGATTACTTTAACATAAGCGCTCTCTCAGCCGTCTTTGGCTTGAGAGATTTTTTAGTCGGCTTGCTTTATAGCTGTGATAAAGCGGGCTGTAATCTCATGAGGACGTGTAATTGCACCACCAACAACCTGAGCGAGCACACCAAGTTCCTGAATTTTTTTAGCCTGTTCAGGGATATGGATACCCCCTTCAGCAATGACTGGAATATTGCTGTCCAAGAGGGACTGAATAAGCTCCATATCAGGTTGAGGGCGTCCTTTGGTTGCCCCAGTATAACCAGAGAGTGTGGTTCCGACAAAGTCACAACCCGCTTCATAGGCTGCTTTTCCAGCAGCAAAAGTATCAATATCTGCCATCAGCAATTGATGAGGATATTTTTCCTTCACCTGATGAACAAAATCAGCCATACTTAAACCGTCATGACGTTCACGCAGTGTGCAATCTAAGGCAATGACGGCGATATTAAGACTGGCTAACTCGTCAACTTCCTTCATGGTTGCAGTAATATAGGGTTCTTGTGGGGGATAATCACGTTTGATAAGGCCAATAATGGGCACATCAACCACTTCTTTAATTTCTTCAATATCACGTACAGAATTTGCCCGAATGCCTACAGCGCCCGCATTTTGGACACCTAAGGCAATAAGAGGCATAATTCCACCGTCGATAGTATAAAGTGGCTCACCGGGCAATGCTTGACAGGAAACAATCAGTCCACCGCGGACTTTTTCAATAAATTCTTGCTTATTCATAAAACCTCTCTTTCATTCTTAATTTTATTGTATCATCAAATTTAGAATTTTTAAAACGTTTTCTTTAAGATCGAAGAGGGAAACTTGACAATTACAGGCTTTTACATTACAATGTTTTATGTAGTAAGTATTTTTATATACTAAACTATTTACTTATATTTTTTAACTTATATTTTCTGAAATATATTTTTTTATTTTAAGGGGACTTATTTATATGTTTTTAGAAGGAAAAAAAATCGTCATTATGGGTGTTGCTAACAACAAGTCTATCGCTTGGGGTTGCGCTAAAGCTATGAAAGATCAAGGGGCGACCTTGATCTACACTTATCAAAATGAACGTATGGAAAAACAGCTTGCAAAGCTTGCTGGACCAGAAGATCTACTTATCGAATGTGATGTTGTATCAGACGAATCTATCCGTCGCGCATTTTCAACTATTGAAAGCCGCGTGGGCAAAATAGACGGTTTGGTACATGCCATTGCTTATTCAAAAAAAGAAGAACTTGATGGTAATGTATCGGATATCTCACGTGACGGCTATGCACTTGCACAAGATATCTCAGCTTACTCATTGCTTGCTGTAGCAAAAGCTGCAAAACCTTTATTTAATGAAGGTTCTGGTATTGTTACTTTGAGCTATATGGGCTCTGTTCGTGCAATTCCTAACTACAATGTAATGGGTATTGCTAAAGCAGCTCTAGAAGCAAGTGTACGTTACTTGGCAGCAGAAATGGCACACGTTGGTGTTCATGTCAATGCTATTTCAGCGGGTGCCATCAAAACGCTTGCAGTATCCGGTGTTGCAGGCTACAAAGATTTGATTAAAGAATCTAACAGCCGTACAGCTGACGGTAAGGGTGTAACGATTGAAGAAATTGGACAAACCGCTGCCTTCCTCGTTAGTCCTTTGGCTACAGGTGTCATTGGAGATGTGGTTTATGTGGATAAGGGTGTTCACTTAACATAGGCAAAAATTGAGAAATACTTGATAGGGTTTCGGCTCTATCAAGTATTTTTTTTATTTTTGTAAATAAGAGTTGTTAACAAATGTTGTTTATATTTTGCAGTATAAATTGTTGTAGCGATGTTACGCTTTTTCTTATATTATATTTCTTGTACATAAATGTCGACAGGGAAGTGGCCACTCAATGTTTGACGAGAATAAAGAAAAGGAATTTTTAACAATGAAATTTGAATTTAAAAGTTTATCTACATATGAAGAAGTTGCGACACCTAACTTTATGGGTGGAGTAAACTACCACAGTCTAATCCAAGAATTTGACTCCATGGCAGAAGCTGTAAAATATGTGACTGATCATCACGGTTATTTGATTACAGATAATGGGAAATTTGCTTTTGAAGTGAGAAATATCTCCCTTATCAAATAACAAATAAAAAAAGTATCTCCAGAGGATACACATCAGTCGAGGAATAGAAAAAATCATGAAAAAAGAAAGTCTTTTTACAGCTACTTTCATTATTAATACACTTATTAGCTTTTTATTTTATATTGTTTTTTACGTTTTAACATCATCTATAGGGACGTATGCGATGGAAGAACTCCATCAATCTACAGTAGTGAGTTTATCATTATCAAGTATCTTTGTTATTGGGGCGCTTATCGGGCGTGTATGGACCGGTATCGTTGTGACACGGATTGGGATGAAAAAGCTCCTTTATGTAGGTGGAATTATCTTTTTAGTTTTAACCTTAGGCTATTATGCAACGACTAATATACCTTTGCTCTTTATTATACGTGTGCTTCAAGGTATGGGATTTGGGATTGGGGCAACAGCTTCAGGAACGATTGCTGGACACATTGTTCCTGCTTCAAGACGAGGCGAAGGGATTGGCTATTATGCCTTGTCTGTCACACTTGCTGCAGCTGTAGGACCTGCTTTAAGTATTTCCATTTATTCTTCTTCCTTAGGTTTTAATGGGCTTCTTGCTTTGGCACTTGTCTTACTTGTTTTGACTTTTGTTTTGATCTTCTTTGTCCATGTAAAAGAGCTTTCTGAAGAAGAAGTGCATGAAGCATTGCTTCACAGTCCAAAAGGCTTAGATAAATACATCGAAAAATCAGCCTTACCTATTTCTTTTGTTGCCTTTTTGGCAGGATTTATTGACTCCGCTATTTTAACAGGAATGGGGCCATTTACATCCTTCTTACACATTTCAACTGCAGGTTCATTGTTCTTTACCTTGTATGCTGTCTTGATTTTCTTATCACGCCCATTAACAGGGCGTATGTTTGATACGAAAGGGGATAATTGGGTTTTCCATCCTGTCTTTATCTTCTTTGCAATTTCAATGCTCTTCGTTGGTTTAGCAGGCTTCATGAGTCCAGGTGCTGGTTTTATCATGTTGCTTATTGCTGGAGGTACATTTGGTCTCGGTTATGGAGGAGTGGCACCTTTTGGTCAAGCCATTGCGATTCGCGAAGCACGTAAAGATCGTATCGGGGTTGCAACTTCAACTTTCTTTGGATTTTTAGATTTGGGTGTTGGTGGCGGCCCGATTATCCTAGGCGCTATCATTCCAATGCTTGGAAAAGGAATGGTTGGTTTCCGTAACCTGTATCTTTACAGTGCACCAGCAGTTGTTATAGTATGGATCATCTATTATCTTGTGCATGGGAAAAAGCAACACCAGACAAATGTTGCTTAAAAAATGGTATGAATGACATAAAATATGTAGTAGAACTGTTAGAAGAAAAAAATGTGAGTATAGTTAGCCGTAGGAAACACAGCTATATCATGTATCAAGGGATTGAATCAGAGTACCTTTATGTGCTTAAAGAAGGTGTGGTTAAACTGAGCAGTATTTTGCGCAACGGTCGTGAATTCAATATTACTTACGTTTGTGAGCCAGATTTTGTTTCATTGCTGGAAGAAGAACAAGTGGATGGCGTTTCGGCTCTCTTTAATGTGAGAATAGAATCGGATGAGGCAACTTTTTATCGGGTTCCACGTAAAGTTTTTTGGGAATGGATCGATAAAGATATCAAGTTGTTCCGCATTGTGGATAATTTTTATCGTAAACGATTAGTCATGATCTTAGAAGCCTTGCAAAAAATGACTGTAAATGGCAAAAAAGGCGCTGTATGCGCGTGTTTATATAATTTCATTGAGTGCTTTGGCAGACAAAAAGCAGAAGGCATTTTAATTGATTTTACCGTAACCAATGAAGACATAGCAGGATTTTGTGGTATTTCCACACGAACCAGTGTTAACAGGATACTTCGTGAACTCCGGGAAGAAAAAATTATTGACATTGTGCAGCATAAGATTATGATTTGTGATAAATACAGCTTACAAAATTACATCAGCTAGAGTGAAGAATAGCGTTCAAAACCTCCAGAATCTTAAGGTTCTGGAGGTTTTTTGGATAGAAAAAAAAGAAGCAACATAAACTTGCTTCTTTAGAGTGTATTATTTACGTTTTTGTTTACCAGCGTTACGTCCGTTATTGTTCTTCTTACGCGGTGCATCCAAATCTTTCAAGCCTTGTTGTGTGGCAGATTTAGGAGTGACATCTTTTGGAAGATCGGCCATCTTTGGAGGATTATTTTTAAATTCTTCATCAATTTTCTTACGCATGCGTGGTTTCATGATGTAAGTAATGATGATCTGTTGGATAACCATCACGATACCACCAACAGCCCAATAAAGAGCTACACCTGCAGGTGACATGAAACTGAAAACGATAATCATCACAGGACTCATAATGAGCATAGTCATACCTGTTTTCTTTTGTTCAGGTGTCATGCTCTTAGTTGAAATCCAAGTTTGCAGGAAGTAGAAGATACCCGCAATCAGAGTGATTACAATGCTTGAACGTCCGAGGTCAATGCCGAAGAAAGTTGCTGTAGAAATACCAGGAGTATAGGCTGCGGCATTATAGAGGGCAATGAAGAAAGGCCATTGGATAAGTAGGGGGAGACAACCCAATGAAGATAACATGTTAATGCCATTATCTTTTTGGGCTTTCATCAATGCTTGTTGGGCAGCCATACGTTCTTCAGGTGTCGTTGCAGCTTTCAATCTTGCATTAAGAGGCTCAAACACAGGAGCCAAGTAAGCTGTTTTTTCTTGCATATAAGTAGACTTATAGGCTTGGTTGAGTCCCAATGGAAGGATAAGGAAACGGATAATCAGAGTGACTAAGACGATTCCCCAACCATAACCGAGGTTCATGTTATTGGCAAACACATCGACAAAGGCTGACATTGGTTTAACAAGAATTTGGTAAGTCATGCCATGTGTTGCAGCTTCGGTAGGAACACGCACACCATCAACAATATGGGTTTGGACACAGCCAGAGAGCAAGAGCAAACCAGCACTTGCTACACCCAAGAGGGACAATTTTTTGTTCAAATTTTTCAAAATAAATTCGCTTTCTATAAATAAACGGTCTGTTACCATTTTACAGGAAAATGCTTTATTTTTCAATAGGTCTATAGTCTGAAATAACCTATTTTAAAGCTTTGCAGCCGCTTATTTTTCTGGATGGAAAAATAAAAAAGAGTGATTTTTTTATTGTAGCAATAGCAACTAAAAAAGCTGCCTGTGACAGACAGCTTTGAGGATAATTTATCCGATAAATGTTGTGATTTCTTTTTCAAAATGATCAATCTTACTTTGTGCTTGTGCTTCAGTATCTGCTACAGCAGCCATATAGAATTTTATCTTAGGCTCTGTACCTGAAGGACGAACAGCAATCCAGCTGCCATCTTCTAAATGATATTTCAAAACATCAGAAGGAGGAGTGGTTAATTTTTCAACTTTACCACTGTGTGATGTTGCAGTAAGTTCCTTGAAGTCTTCAGTTAAAAGAATTTCAAGGCCGTCAAATTTTTCTGGTGCATTGGCACGGAATTTACCCATGATTTCAGCAATTTGTTCTTTACCGGTACTTCCTTCAAGCGTAACGGATAGTGTCTTTTCAACAAAGAAGCCGTATTCAGCATAGATATCTTGAATACCGTCATAGAGTGTTTTACCTAAAGAACGGTAGTAAGCCGCAACTTCACAGATAAGGAGCATTGCTTGGATGGCATCTTTATCACGGACAAAAGGCTTGATGAGATAGCCAAAGCTTTCCTCAAAACCAAACATGTAAGTGTGCTCACCTGTCGTTTCCCAAGCATGAATTTTTTCGCCGATGAATTTGAAACCAGTGAGTACATTAAACATTTCCACGTTGTAGCTTTCAGCAATATGACTGACTAACTCAGTAGAAACGATAGATTTAGCCATAGCCGCATTAGCCGGCAATGTGCCCGCTGTTTTGTGTGCTTCGAGGATATATTTAGCTAAAACGGCACCGATTTGGTTACCTGTCAACGGTTGGTAGCTTCCATCTGGTAAGCGGACTTCAACACCTATACGGTCAGCATCAGGGTCAGTAGCAACTAACATATCAGCTCCAACTTTACGGCCAAGTTCTTCAGACATAGCAAAGGCAGCTTGACTTTCAGGGTTCGGTGATTTTACAGTTGAAAAGTCTGGATCGGGAATGGCTTGCTCTTCTACAACAGCAATTTTTTCAAAACCAGCTGTGGCAAGAGCACGACGTCCCAGCATTTCACCAGTCCCGTGGAGAGGTGTGTAAACGATGTTAAGGTCACGACCGTATTTGTTAATTAAATCATGATTGATTGTAACGGTTTCGATATTTTTAAGATATTTTGCATCAATATCTTCACCAATAATTTTGATCATACCTTCTGCGATATATTTTTCAGTATCGCCTAAAGTGATAGAGAAAATGTCGTCAATTTGGCGAATATATTCAGTCAAGGCTGCAGCATCTTCAGGTGGCATTTGTCCACCGTCTTCGCCGTAAACTTTGTAGCCGTTATAAGGTGCAGGGTTGTGGCTAGCTGTAATCATAACACCTGTAAGAGTGTTCAACTCACGAATTGTAAAGCTCAATGCGGGAGTAGGACGGAGACTGTCATAGACATAGCTTGGAATTCCATGGTCTGCCAGAATCGTTGCAGTTTCCATAGCGAATTCTTTAGAAAAGTGACGGCTATCATAAGCAATCGCGACACCACGTTTTTTCGCATCGCCTTTGCTGTCCATCAGACGTGCAAGCCCTTCGGTTGTTAAACGTACGGTGTAAATATTCATACGGTTTGTCCCAGCACCTAAAAGGCCACGTTGACCAGCTGTACCGAACTCAAGATAGGTATAGAATGCATCTTCCTTTGTTTTTTCGTCCATTGCAAGCAGTTCTTTATGCAAGTCCGGTGTTAAGTCAGCATTGAGCCATTGTTCGTAAATTTCATTGTATGACATGTTATCCTCCAAGCCTTTGTTTTCAAGGCTTTAATTAGTTATTATTTATTTTAAATCCTAATCAAAAATGAATTCGGTTTCAGATGTATTATATCATTTTTCATTTTTATTTTCCAAAAAATAAAAAATAGACCAATTGAGGTCTATTTTGTAATTTATCTTGATTTTTCCAAAGAAGGAACAATCGCTGCTGTTAAAATAACGGCGATAACAACTTCCGCAATGGAATTACTTGTGATGATCAGCTGAATAAGACCCGCGAAGGTCATCCCTGTGTATTGACCAAAAAATAAAGTAATGAAACTTAAGACAAGTACTGTATTTGTGGCTGTACCCACAAAAGCAGCAATACCCGCACCTGTACGTGTTTTCATGGCTTTATAAATAAAATAAGGAAAGACCCCAATGAGGACCCGAGGGACAATAGCAACCACTAAAGCCCAGAGGGAACCATGATTCGTACCAGGAATGGGTTGAAGCGGACTAAACACATAACTCAAAGGTGTTGTAAGGATTGTAGAGTTAATAACGCTGATAATCCCCATCACAAGCCCTAAGAAAGCTCCTTTACGAGCACCTAAGACAATAGAACCGATAATTACAGGAATATGCAAAAGTGTAGGTACAATAGGTAATGGCCATACGCTATAGACGATTTGGCTCAAAACTTGCACGACAACCATGATAGCAATAAAAATTGCAAGGATGGCAATATCGGATGCTTTTGATTTTTTCATGTTTTTAAATTTCCTCAATTTTAGTAGCTTGATCCAGCGTATCAACAATGGTATCAATATCTGCGAGTGCGCCTTCCCCAAAGTCTCCACAAGCTAAGAGAGATTGTTTGGGTTGTATAACATTGTATCCTATTGATTTTAAAATATCAATATTTTTCATTGTTAAAGGATTGGCATACATATTGGTATTCATAGCAGGAGCGATATATTTGGTTTTGCTTGGATGTAGCGCAAGGGCTACAGAAGTTACAATATCAGAAGCGGCACCATGTGACAGGCGACTTATAGTATCAGCTGTGGCAGGCGCAACAACAAAAATATCAGTGTGTTTTGCGATATCGATATGATTAACAACATCAGGATGTTCTTCATCCATAATATCAAGGTGCACTTTATTTTTAGATAAAACTTGCAAAGTCAAAGGTGTAATGAATTGTGTGGCTGCTTTTGTCATTAAAACAGTAACATTGTGGTTCTTTTTGTTGAGCATTGAGACGATATCTGCAGCTTTGTAGGCTGCAATGCTGCCAGTGACAGCAAGAGTTATATTAGCCATGATGTGCCTCCTCGGATTTTTTAACAATGACTTGAGCAATTTGTGGTTTAGTGTGAAGCCGAGTAATATCTGCAGAATCACTAACTAAGAAGGCCAGGTGGTTTTCTCCCTGGATATTAGCCAGATCATTTGCAATGATAAAATCAGCAGAAGTTTCTTTACGTTTGTTTTTGGCAACCTCAAGCAGCTGTGCTTCACTCACACCAGAAAGGAGTTTAAAGCCAAAAAGCAGAACTTTAGGATTCCATTTTTTAATAAATGAAATTACTTTTGGTGTTTTTTCCAAGAGCATCATTTGGTATTCAGAGTTTGAGGATATTTTTTTCTGCACTTCAGGGCGGAAATGAATGAGCTGTTCTTTTGTAAGGGGGTGGGGTAAGTCATCCACTCCAGTCATATAAACAGGACGATAATCAGAAACTGCCATACTGTGGACAACAACATCGACTTCTGGAAGAAATTTTTCTACATTATCGAGTAAATCTTGTGTATCGCCAATTGGAATAACAGTTAAATTTTCTTGCTCTGAGGGCAGCTGTGCAAAACGTCCAGCTAACAAAATAACCTGATGCCCGTGTGTCAAAAATTCTTCAGCAGTTAATTTTCCTAAACTACCTGTCGCGAAATTAGTGATACCTCGGACGGTATCAATGGACTCAGTGGTGCCACCTGCTGTAATTAAAATCTTCATGGCTTTATTTTAACCTAAGTTTTTTCGCAATGCAAGAAGAGTATACCCCACCAGGTAACAAAGTAAAGAAAGCGCTTGCAATAATTAAAGATATGAACTATAATTTAAAATGAAAAAGTCAAAAAGAAAGAGAGCACTATGCTGACAGAAGAAATTAGAAATTGTTTTTTACAGGTTTTAGAAGAAGGTGTTAAGCCCGCTACAGGTTGTACGGAGCCTGTAGCTGTGGCCTATGCTGCTGCAGTATGCCGTACATATTTAGAAGATTCCTCTATCGATTGGATAAATATACGGGTGTCAGCTAATGTAATGAAAAATGCCTTGGCTGTGATTGTTCCTGGAACGAGAGAAGCTGGAGTAGAAGTAGCTGCAGCTGCAGGTGCCCTAGCAGGAAATGCCGAAGCTGGATTGAAGGTTATTTCTGAGCTTTCTCCCGATATAGTTCCAGAAATTATTAGCCTTGCCCGGTCAAACCAAGTGAAAGCTGAAGTTGCTTCTGTCGCAGACAAATTGTATGTTGAAGTTAGCATAGCTTCAGGGAGTGAAACAGTAACAGTTAAAATTGCAGGTGGGCATACTTCTATTTATTGGATAGAAAAAAATAAGGAAGTAATTTTTAAAAAGGAAAAAGTTCAATCTAATGAAGAAGCAAGCAGTGTTGAATTCTTAAAAAAGCGCAGTTTTGCTGAAATTTGGGATTTTGCAACAAGTCAAAATCTGGAAGATATTTCAATTTTAATAAAGGCACAAGAATTAAACATGACTTTGGCTTCAGAAGGTTTAAGCTGTGATTATGGGATGGGGATTGGTAAAGCTTTACGCAACCACAGAAGCCTTTCAGAGCTTAGCTTGGAAGAGCAAATTGTCATTTATACAGCTGCAGCATCAGATGCACGGATGGGCGGTTGCCAGCATGCAGCAATGACAAATTCAGGCTCAGGAAATCAAGGAATTACAGCTACAGTTCCTGTTTGTGTCTTTGCACAACATAGAGGTGTGAGTGAAGAAAAACTTATTAGGGGTTTAACTCTTTCACATCTTACTGCTCTTTATATTCATGCATTTTTACCTTTGCTTTCTGCTTATTGTGCTACAGATTCGGCAGCAATGGGGGCAGCAACTGGTTTGATTTATCTTGAATCAGAAGATCAAGCAAAGGCTGAGATGGCAATTAAGAACATGATTGGTGACGCAGTAGGCATGATTTGTGACGGCGCAGGTTTTTCTTGTGCACTAAAAGTAGTCAGTTCTGTATCTTCAATGTATCGCGCGGTACAACTGGCTCAGGCAGGTGTAGTTATTCCAGCAACAAATGGCATTGTTTCTGAAGAGGTAGAGGATTGTATCCATGATTTAGGACGTTATGTTTCTAGCGGGATGCAAAATTCGGATCCTGTCATATTAGATATTATGATGAATAAGAAATAAAATCGAGAAAAAGAAAAAGCTTAGAGAGCCCTCTCTAAGCTTTTTTCTTTATTGTTTAGGTTCCCCGTGGGGGTAAAAATTATCTTTTGCCATCTCATCATAAATGACATAAATGGCTTCACGAGGTGCTCCGGTATGTTTCATCACGGACTCTGTAATTTCTTTTGCTAAGGCTTTCTTGGCTTCGGCACTACGTCCTTCAACTAATTCAACATGTACAAACGGCATGATAATCCTCCTTAGGATTGTTTTATATGCTTTTATTTTATCATTTTTTCTGACAATGAGCATCTTTTTAAATAGGAACAATATAACGATATAAAAATAATATACTACCGAGCTTATTCTTTTGATTTAATAAATTTTATAATTTATAATTATTCATATAATGTAATTTTGGAAAAAGTCACAACATTTTAATGTTTGCGGATTTGTCAATAAGAAAAGCCTGTTTTCGCGGTATTAATGAAAACTAGATGTAGAGGAGGAGTTGAATAAAAAAATGGTTGTTGAATAAATATTGTTAAAATAGGAGGATATATTGTGAAAAATGGAAAAATTATTTAAAAAGTAGTCAATATATAAAAAAACATTTATTATCAGCCGGTATATCAGGAAATGTACTTCTAGCAGGTGTCGTAATTGCTGGGGCTTATACGCTCTTCCCGAACCCTATCGTTGCCAACGCTGCTGTATTAGGAGTAGAAATCTTTGGGGATACCACCTCTTCAAACAACACGACTTCAAGTCTAGCTAACCCCTATCCAGAAGGGTCACAACAAAATGTAAACTTTACAATTGCAGGGAATTCTGCAGTAACTACGAATGTCTTATCTGGTACACGATATGCAGTTATTGTTATTCCACAAGAACTACGAGGCAAGGTAACGCCGGGACAGGCCACAGGAAATACCAATGTCTCGGTTGATTTGACTAAAGTTCCACTACTAACAGGACTAGTGGGCACATTAAACAACACATTGAGTGGGTTAACAAACATTGTGGACACGGTTACGAGTACAGCAGGACTAAAATTTGATACGTCGCGCCTCTATGCTGATTTGAATTTATTGTCCAATGTAATGACCATTGATCAAGGTGCATGGTCACAAGCAGCAACTCTAAGCCCAGATGGCTCAATGATTATAGTTGACTTGGACAAAGGTTTGGGTCCGATTTTAGCTAATAATGTGATTAATATCTTACAAGATTTAAAATTAGCGGTTAATGATCTCAATGTTACTGTTACAGGAAGTGACCCTTTGGGTACATTACACTTAACAGCTGCGACTCTTAATACCACGCTGGCGCCCATAAAAACAGCTTTGACAGTTGCTATTGACGGTGTATTAACCCCTGTTTTAAATGATGCAGGTGTTCTCACACAACAATTGTTGGATGTTTCTTTGCTAGGAAGTACAACGGTTAATGTACCAACAACGATAAATATACCTACGACATCAACGACACAAGGGACTGTTACCTCAAAATTTGTTGGTACAATCGTCCAATCAGATATCTTGGATGTGAGTCTTTTCAGTGGATCAGACAGTTCTTCAAATATTTACTGGAATGGACTAGCTGTTCTACCAACACCACCTGTAATTTCAAGTGTTACCGGAAATTCTCAAGCCGGCTATGTTGTCTCAGGAACAGCTGACCCAGGGAATACAGTAAAAATTATTAATCCAGCTACAGGTCAAGAAATTGGAAGTGGATTAGCAGATAGTTCAGGGAACTATAGCATAACGTTGCCAGCAGACTCAATTGGTGCCAATGCCGATATTAATGCCACTGCGACCGATGCGGGAGGTAACGTGAGTAATCCGACCGCAGGCAAAACGCCAGCCGATGCGGATACAACAGCGCCCGATGCCCCAGTCATTTCTTCGGTAACCGGAAATTCCACAGATGGTTATGTCGTTACAGGTACAGCCGAAGCGGGTTCGAAGGTAGAGATCAAAGATTCTACCGGCGCCGTTGTTGGCTCTGCCACGGCCGATGGTTCGGGCAACTACAGCGTGAGCTTACCGGGCTCAGTGGGAGCTAACGCCGACATTACAGCGACCGCAACCGATGCGGCAGGCAATGTGAGTACTCCAACGACAGGCAAAACGCCAGCCGATGCGGATACCACAGCGCCTGATGCCCCAGTCATTTCTTCGGTAACCGGAAATTCCACAGACGGCTATGTCATTACAGGTACAGCTGAAGCGGGTTCGAAGGTGGAAATCAAAGATTCTACCGGCGCCGTTGTTGGCTCTGCCACAGCTGATGGTTCGGGCAACTACAGCGTGAGCTTACCGGGCTCAGTGGGAGCTAACGCCGACATTACAGCGACCGCAACCGATGCGGCAGGCAATGTGAGTACTCCAACGACAGGTAAAACACCAGCTGATGCGGATACCACAGCGCCCGATGCCCCAGTCATTTCTTCGGTAACCGGAAATTCCACAGACGGCTATGTCATTACAGGTACAGCCGAAGCGGGTTCGAAGGTAGAAATTAAAGATTCAACCGGCGCCGTTATTGGTTCTGCCACAGCTGATGGTTCAGGTAACTACAGCGTGGATTTACCAGGCTCAGTGGGACCGAATGCTAATATCACAGTGACAGCGACAGACGCGGCAGGTAATGTGAGTACTCCAACGACAGGTAAAACACCAGCCGATGTGGATTCTACCGCGCCTGATGCCCCAGTAATTACCGGCATCACAGGAAACTCTACAGATGGTTATGTTGTTACAGGTACAGCCGAAGCGGGCTCGAAGGTAGAGATCAAAGATTCAACCGGCGCAGTTATCGGTTCTGCCACAGCCGATGGTTCAGGTAACTACAGCGTGAGCTTGCCGGGGTCAGTGGGAGCTAACGCTGACATTACAGCCACTGCAACCGATGCGGCAGGTAACGTGAGTGCCCCAACTGCAGGTAAAACACCAGCTGATGCGGATACCACAGCGCCCGATGCGCCAGTAATTACAGATATCACAGGTAATTCTACAGATGGTTATGTCGTTAAAGGTACAGCCGAACCAGGTTCGAAGGTAGAAATTAAAGATTCTACCGGCGCTGTTATTGGCTCTGCCACAGCTGATGGTTCAGGTAACTACAGCGTGAGCTTGCCAGCCTCAGTGGGACCAAATGCTAATATCACAGTGACAGCGACAGACGCAGCAGGTAATGTGAGTGCCCCAACTGCAGGTAAAACACCAGCAGATCCAAAGGATACGATAGCCCCCGATGCCCCAACAATCACTAATGTGACAGGCAATTCAACAAAAGGTTATGTCGTTACAGGTACAGCAGAAGCCGGATCTACTGTTGAGATTAAGGATGGTTCAGGTAAGGTCATTGGTTCTGCCAAAGCCGACAGTTCTGGCAATTACAGTGTAACGCTTCCTAAAGGTTCTATTGGAGCGAACGCAGCTCTTACAGCCACTGCAATTGATGCAGCAGGAAATGTAAGTGCACCAACCTCTGGTAAAACACCATCCGATGTGGATACTACCGCACCAGATGCACCAGTAATTACAGGTATCACAGGAAACTCTACAGATGGTTATGTCGTTAAAGGTACAGCCGAACCAGGTTCGAAGGTGGAAATCAAAGATTCTACTGGCGCCGTTATTGGCTCTGCCACTGCCGATGGTTCAGGTAACTACAGCGTGAGCTTGCCAGGCTCAGTGGGAGCTAACGCGGACATTACAGCCACTGCAACCGATGCGGCCGGCAATGTGAGTAATCCAACGACAGGTAAAACACCAGCCGATGCAGATACTACAGCACCGGATGCACCAGTAATTACAGGTATCACAGGAAACTCTACAGATGGTTATGTCGTTAAAGGTACAGCCGAACCAGGTTCGAAGGTGGAAATCAAAGATTCTACTGGCGCCGTTATTGGCTCTGCCACTGCCGATGGTTCAGGTAACTACAGCGTGAGCTTGCCAGGCTCAGTGGGAGCTAATGCCGACATTACAGCCACTGCAACCGATGCGGCCGGCAACGTGAGTACGCCTACCTCTGGTAAAACCCCAGCCGATCCAAAGGATACGACAGCCCCTGATGCCCCAACAATCACTAATGTGACAGGCAATTCAACAAAAGGTTATGTCGTTACAGGTAAAGCAGAAGCTGGATCTACTGTTGAGATTAAGGATGGTTCAGGTAAGGTCATTGGTTCTGCCAAAGCCGACAGTTCTGGCAATTACAGTGTAACGCTTCCTAAAGGTTCTATTGGAGCTAACGTAGATATTACAGCCATCGCAATTGATGCAGCAGGAAATGTAAGTGCACCAACCCCAGGTAAAACACCAGCCGATCCAAAGGATACTACAGTGCCAGATTCACCTAAGGTTACGGATGTCACTAAGAATCCTGACGGAGGCTATGATGTAGGGGGAACTGCAGAACCAGGTTCTACGGTTACGATTACGGATGGCAATGGTAATGTAGTTGGCAGTGGTAAAACAGATGATTCTGGGCACTTCCACGTTATACTTCCAGCTGGAAGTGTAAAACCAGGGGATATTCTTAATATCACAGCAACAGATGCAGCAGGTAATGAGAGTGCGCCAAGTCATTTTCAAATTCCAGCGAATACCTTTGTTCCAGTAACCTTTGGTGGAAGTAGTGGTCAATATTTAAATACCTTGCCAGCTTCCTATGCTAAGGGTGTAAACCTTCCTGCAACAGGAGAAAGTGACAACACTCTTCCGACAGTAATTGGTTTTAGCCTTTTAGCTTTCCTAAGCCTCCTACTTACAAAGTTAAGAAGAAAGAAAGATGTTAATTAAGCACATTATAGTTGGAACTGAAGCGATTAATTTCTTCATTCTTTTCAGAACCCTGGGTGAAAATCCGGGGTTTTATTTTTATAATCTTGGTGAATATAGAGGATTTACTTGAGGTTAAAAAGTTTAATATAGATAGACATTTTCTAAGAATATGAATAAAAAGAAAGAAATTTTCTTCCTTTTTAAGCGTTAAATTATATAGACGATATTAGAAGGTGTTATAATAGTGTGTGAGAAAGGAATTTATTATGAGAAAATATTTTGCAGAATTTATCGGAACATTTGTTCTTGTATTTTTAGGTACAGGTACTGTAGCTATTGCTAATACTGGAGAAACTGCTATTGGTTACTTAGGTATTGGTTTGTCATTTGGTTTGGCCGTAACGATTATGGCTTGTGCTGTAGGTGGCGTTTCAGGAGGACATTTTAATCCTGCTGTTTCACTTGCCATGATGATTAACAAACGTTTGGCAATCAAAGATGGTGTTGCTTATGTGATTTCACAATTTGTAGGTGCACTTGCTGCTTCTGCAGTATTGTCAATTTTCATTAAAGCCTTGAACCTTCCTAAAGATGGATTTGGACAAACAGACTTCCCAAATATCACAGCTGGTGAAGCTTTCTTATTTGAAGCTATTATTACCTTCTTATTTGTGTTTGTTATTTTGATGGTTACGAGTGAAAAATATGGTAATGCTGGCTTAGCCCCAATTGCTATTGGTTTAGCATTAGCATTCTTAATTATCGTTGCTTTGAATTTAACAGGTGGTTCATTGAATCCCGCACGTAGTTTTGGTCCAGCGGTCTTTGCAGGCGGTTCTGCCTTGTCACACTATTGGGTGTACTTATTGGCACCATTGGTAGGTGCGGCAATTGCTGCAGTAGCTGCTAAATTTATGGGTAGCGAAGAGTAGTTATAACAGAGTAGAATATTAATTCTGCTCTTTTTTTGAATAAAATTTCTCTTTTAAATTTAGAAATTGTGAGTAAAAATAAAAAATGCCTCGCTTTACGAGAGCATTTTTATTTTATGCTTGTCTATTTCGTCGTAGTGAAAAAGCAACAAATGAGAGAAAGAGAAGAAAGAATCCAGTAAAGACAGAGATAAGCCCCTTGTCCTCGCCTGTTTTTGGTAAAGTATTACCCGATTTTTTTTCTACTTTTTCTGAATGAGTGACAGTAGAACTTTTTGAAGTATTTGTTTTTGTTCCCAGTGTTTGTACGTCTGCCTTCTCGCTTTTCTTTTTCTCTGACGCTATGGGTTTTTCTTTTTCAAACTGAGGATGTTGAACATCTTTAACTTTTTTAGATTCATCAGTAATGACTTCCTGGTTAGGGGCAACATGGATGTCGACTTGATGTTTTTCCGCTGTTTGATTGGCCTCATTTTCTGTTACGGAAGAGTTTGGCTTTTCTGTTTCAACAGCAGGCATTTCTTCGAGCTGCTCTGATTCGTCTTCCACAACTTCCTGGTTTGGCGCAACATGGCTTTCGACTTGATGTTTTTCCGCCGTTTGATTGGCTTCATTTTCTGTTACGGAAGAGTTTGGTTTTTCTGTTTCAACAGCAGGTATTTCTTCGAGTTGCTCTGATTCGTCTTCCACAACTTCCTGGTTAGGGGCAACATGGCTTTCGACTTGATGTTTTTCCGCCGTTTGGTTGGCCTCATTTTCTGTTACAGAAGAGTTTGGCTTTTCTGCTTCAACAGCAGGTATTTCTTCGAGCTGCTCTGATTCGTCTTCCACAACTTCCTGGTTAGGGGCAACATGGCTTTCGACTTGATGTTTTTCCGCCGTTTGATTGGCCTCATTTTCTGTTATAGAAGAGTTTGGTTTTTCTGTTTCAACAGCAGGCATTTCTTCGAGCTCTTCAAAGTTGTTTTCGAGTGTTTCTTCAGTGGCTTCCTTGAGGCCTTGTTCACCATTGGCATCACCATCTGCGAAAAGGTTTATAACATCGGAAGTGCCTTGATCTTGAACCGTTTCTTGACCATAGGGTTGGTAATTCACATTGCATGTGTTGGTAAAGGATTTGACCGTATTGTCGGTGATGATTGTGTTGTACATGAAGCTAAAAGAGGCTAGGCGCGCATGTTCGCGTTTAATGGTAATGATAAATGAATCATCGGGAAGAATTTGTATGCTGCCGTATCCTTTGGCTACAAACTCATCGCCAGTTATTTGGAAATTTCCTAAATAATTTTCAATGCTCACGCGAAATGATTGTGTATCAAGTTTTTGCCCAAGTCCGTGCGTATCTGTTAATATGATATCACTTGAGAGTTCTTCCTTTGTCATGTTAGCATTAACAAACCAGCGTACTTTTCCTTTTTCGCCAAGCATGTCACCGCTCTTCCAAAAGAAAGGAAGAGTCCCTATTTCCCCTGTATTTCCTGGGTCACCATGAATTGTAATTTCTTGAGCTGTTGCCGTTGTACTTAAGTTTGTTTTGATACTTGTATCGTTAGGATTTTTAGTTCTTGTTGCCTGTAATCCAAAATTAAAATAGCCTTTGACATGTTCAAGCTGATTAACTTTTTCATTGAAGGTAGCAATAACACGGTCTTTATATATCAGTGCCTCTCCCAATTCACCTAAGGAAATTTTACGAGGAGAACCGTCGTTTTCCGTCATGCCTTGTAACTCGGCAGGAAGTGTGAAAGTAATCGTATCGCCAGCTTTTACCTTAAGATTATCCTTGCTACTAAACTCAACTCTGACAGAAGTCGTCTGACCTTGTGTCAGCTTAGTAGTTGAAAATTTGAGGCTATCGACAAAGTTGGTGTGGCTTAATTCTGCAGCAGATGCGTGTTCTGAATGGAGCATCAAGCCTAAAAAAGCGGTAAAAAAAATGAGCAATATCTGTATTGTTCGTTTCATATAAGAGTATTTTTCCTTTTTGTTTTCTTTCTATATTTAAAAGTTGACTTTTACAGTCTGTTGAAAATTCTAACAAATTTATTTTCTGAAAACAACTGTATTGACTTGATAGAGCAAATATAATTAACGGAAAAGCTTTTATTTTGATAAAATAGATGCAGAACACAGAGGAGTAAATAAAATGATAACAGCTATTGCAACAGATATGGACGGTACTTTTTTGGATGAAAAATCGACTTATGATAAAAAGTACTTCTCTACTCTCCAACAGAAAATGAAGGCCAAAGGGATCCGTTTCATTGTGGCCAGTGGCAACCAATACTTCAAGTTAAAATCTTATTTTGCAGACACGAAAGATATTATTTTTATCTCTGAAAATGGTGGGATCATTACGATCAATGATGAAATGGAAATGGTCGCAAGTTTTGACACACAAGAGGTAAGTCAAGTTCTCGAGTTACTTGAAGAACTCAAGATTCCTGTTGTTGTGTGTGGTGCCAAGAGTGCCTATACCTTAGAGGGTGTTTCAGAAGAGTTTGAAACTTTCGCCCATAAATATTATGAAAAACTAGAACTTCTCTCATCTTTTGATAAGTTACCTGAAGATACGGTGGTTAAATTTGCGACTATTATCCCGGAAGAAGAATTAACCACTGTTACAGCAACGTTGAACCGTCGGTTCAAAAAAGGAATAAAAGCGGTGACGAGTGGAAATATTTATCTGGATATTGTCCTTGACGGCAGTAATAAGGGCGCAGCTCTTGAGAGAGTTTTGCAAGAACTTGCACTCTCACCTCAACACTTAGCGGCTTTTGGAGATGCCAATAATGATCTCGAAATGTTGCAAATGGCTGGTTATTCTTATGCCGTAGCCAATGCTAATGCTCAAGCGAAGGCCAAAGCAAAGAAGGTTATAGGCAGTAACAGAGAAAAAGCCGTGCTGGCAGAGATGGATAAAATCATGCAGTGAAAGTAGGAAAAAAAGTACAACTTTGAATGCGTACTTTTTTATTTTATGCTTTTTAAACTAAAAAATTAAGAAAGTATTAAGAAATCAAGCTAAAAATTATTAATAACTTTCTGTTATACTGAGGGCATCAAGTAGAAATGAGGGAAAAGATGAAGCATACCGTTCTAATTGTGGACGATGAAAAAGAGATACGTGAAGCAATTGCTCTTTATCTAAAAAATGAGGGAATACATGCGATTCAGGCAAAAAATGGTGTGGAAGCACTGGAACTTCTTGATCAAGAAGAAGTCCACTTAATTATCATGGATGTCATGATGCCTAAGCTCGATGGTATTGAAGCCACTTTTAAGATACGTCAATCACAACAGATTCCTATTCTGATGTTAAGTGCTAAAAGTGAAGATACAGATAAAATTTTAGGCCTACAAATTGGGGCAGATGATTACTTGACAAAGCCCTTCAATCCTTTAGAATTAATCGCGCGTGTCAAGTCGCAGCTACGCAGATATACCTCCTTAGGGAGCTATGAAAAAGCAGAAAGTGTCATTCAACTTCATGGTTTGACCATTGATCAAGACGGCAAGGAAGTGCGCGTAGACGGGGAACTGATAAAATTAACACCCACAGAATTCAAAATTACAGAATTATTGGCTTGTAATGCTGGCAAAGTTTTCTCAATTACGGAAATCTATGAACGTGTCTGGCAAGAGCCGGGATTTAATGCAGAAAATACTGTGGCTGTACATATCAGAAAAATCCGTGAAAAAATAGAAGTAAATCCAAAAAATCCAAAATATTTAAAGGTGGTATGGGGCATTGGCTACAAAATGGAAAAATAAATTTGCTGTGAGTATTGGGCTAGCTTTGCTTCTTTTAGGAGTGAACAGTTTAGTTTTTACAGCTTTGAATGCTGAACAATACATTTTTAACGACTATTTTCAGTCGAAATACTTCAAGCAAGAAATTGCGACTTTAGAAGAAGCACTGATCAATACTCAGGTAAATCCAAATTTACCGATAAAGGTAACAACAGAGGATATTGAAGAATATCGTATGACTCAACCGGACAAATATTCGCAAGTCAGTGCGATTAAAGAAGATCCGGTCTTCCTTGAACGTCTCAATGATGCTAAAGCAGCTGGGGACAAAACAGCAATCAAGAAACTTGAAGACCAACAAAATAAAAAGTTAAATGAAGTAGAGAAATTATTTACCGATGACAAATACGTCACAGAGAAGGTAAAGGAGCAAAAGAAAGAGTTAATTGCGCAGCAGAAAACAGATTGGATGCCACAATATAAGGAGCTTTCCTCAGACATTCATTATCAAGTGACTGAAATTAACTCAGGAAAATATCTGGATAATTTATCCGATAATAAAACCTTTGCTACAGCAAAAACTTTATTCAAGGGCAACGTCAGTCAAATTAATGTTGATGATCACAATCAATTTGAAGGGCAAATTATTATATTAAAAAATAGCAACTTCAACCAAAGAGCTTCTGTTAAAAGTTTTACTGAAATGAAAAACTTAACCATTGGGCTTCTATGTACCAGTATTTTGAGTTTTGCAGCCTTCATTTTTTACTGGAAGAAAACAGAAAAAGGAGAAGATATACTTCTAGAAAAAGTTAAATCTTGCGATAAAATAGCGCTTGACGGGCAGATTTTCCTTGCTTTGATTCTTTCTCTCCTTTATTTGGCACTTACACGTGAGGCTAGTGTTACATGGAGTTTCCTTCCTTTTCTCCAAAAATTCTGTTGGGCATTCTTAGTGCTTTACCTGTTTGCACTTGTGAGTGGGGGGATTTATCATAAGGCACAGGAACACGGAAATTGGCAACAAACCTATCTTGCCAGAAGTATAAGGCTCTTAAAAGATGCTGCTGATAACTTCTCTAGAGGATCAAAAGCTTGGTTCATTTTCTGGAGCATGGGCGCAGCAGCATTTGGCTTTCTGCTGGCAATGATGTGGGGAGGACAAGGAATTGTTCTCTACTTGTTTGTGCTCGTGATTTATCTTTTATTGATTTCGATTTATCTGCTGCGACGTCTGGCCATGTTTAATCAGACCGTGAAAATTATTGAGGAAATTGCTCAAGGGAAAAATGCTGAAGTCTTAAACGTGAAGCCCAAGGGGAAAACTGTTTTTCGAAGCGTTTCAGAAAATCTTAAAACTATCAATGAGGAAGTGAAAACTTCCAAAAGTCAGCAAGTAAAAAGTGAACGTTTGAAGACCGAGCTCATCACAAATGTTTCCCATGATTTAAGAACACCCTTGACTTCAATCATTACTTCTGTTGATTTATTGCGAAATGCTGATCTGTCCCAAGATGAAAAGGAGAAGTATGTTGCAGTTATCGACCAAAAATCAAAGCGTTTAAAAGTTCTCATCGATGATCTTTTCGAAGTATCCAAAATGGCCAGTGGTAATATGGACTTGAAAAAAAGTAGAATTGATCTTGTGCAACTGCTCGATCAATCACTGGCGGAGCTTTCTGAGAAAATCGAAGACTCCTCCTTGAAGTTTGTTACGCAAACAGACAAGGAGCTCTTGGCTTTGGTAGATGGGGATAAGATGTGGCGAGTGTTCGAAAATTTAATCCACAACATCTTGAAATACTCTATGGAAAACACGAGAGTTTATATCTCCGGACATAAAAGTGAAAAGGGCACAATTGAATTGGTCTTTAAAAATATTTCACGTGAAGAACTCGGAGAAAATAGTCAAGAATTGTCACAGCGCTTCAAAAGAGGCGATTTATCAAGGAACACAACGGGTTCAGGCTTGGGGCTAGCTATAGCTCAGTCGATTGTGGAAGCACATGAGGGCCATTTCCTTTTAGAAACGGATGGGGATTTGTTTAAAATAACTTTGTCCTTCCCAAGCTTAGAGGTTTAATAAAATAAAAAAGCACTGAATACAGTGCTTTTTTATTTTATTTTATTTTTTGTGGTGATCAAGTTTTTCTTTAACATTATCTACTGCATCTTCTGATGCATCTTTAATGTCTGCAGCAACTTCCTTCACCTTACCGATTGTTTTATCAAGGACGCCTTCAGCTTTTTTCTTGTTGTCACCTGTAACATCACCAACAACTTCTTTAGCGTTACCCTTGAGTTTGTCTGTTGTACCTCTGTCGACCATAAAAAATACCTCCTTGTTGTTTATACTTTTATTCTACTGGTTCTTGTTGCCATTTGCAAGGTATTCAACTCGTAAATTTTTAAGCGTCTTATTTATAGGATTTTTTGATGTAGGACAGTTTTTATAGAAAAAATAATACACTATATTTGACTCTGTAAAGTTAAACTGCTAAAATTTATCCTAAAGTGACACTGTGTCACTTGTGGAGACAAGGGAGGAATAAAATGCCTAAAGCTACATATCTAAAGCTTCCAGAAGAAAAAAAACAACGCATCTATGCAGCTTGTAAGACAGAGTTTGCGGATAAACCCTTTCATCAAGCAACGGTGAGAAATATTGTGCAAAGTTTAGAGATTCCTCGAGGAAGTTTTTATCAATATTTTGAAGATTTAACGGATTGTTATATATATGTCCTGTCTCAAGAGACAAGTGAGCTTCATCAGCTTTTCTTAGATGCGATTAAAAAGTATCCGCTTGAAAAAGCTTTAGACGAATACAAGCATTTGCTGCTAAAGGAACTTGTGCATAATGAAAATTACGCCATCTATAAATATCGCTTTTTAGATTGGAACCACGAATTGACTTTAGCTTGGAAAAAGTATAATCCTCAAACATTTGTAAGTAAAGAGCCTGTTTCGCCAATGATTTCCGTGTTTAAAGCGGTTGTGCACGATCTTGTTTACAGACTCTTTGCAGAAGAGTGGAGTGATCAAGAGTTTGTTGCACACTATGACAGTGAAGTCGCAGTGATTATGAATGGCCTCTCAGGCAGTCAAAATCATCAATAAAGAAGAGAACGAAGCGTTCTTCAAGGAGTTGTATTATGTTTTTATCACTTAAAGAAATATTTTATTACAAGACAAGGTACACTTTGATTGCAACAATCATATTTTTGGTTTCCTATGTTGTTTTCATATTGTCCGGTCTATCAACTGGTCTTGCTAGCCAGTTTAAACAAGCTGTAGTGGATTGGAATGCAGAAAAGATTGTTCTGTCAGACAGTTCGAATAATATTCTTTCTGCTTCGCAAATTTCAAAAGCAGAGCTAGACAATATTGAGGGAAAAGAATTGTCACCTGTTTCGGTTTTTTCAACCTCTATTAACCAGGGAGAGGATAAAAGAGAGAATATTACGGTGATGGCACTCCCAATAGGCTCCGATATTCTACCACATGTCAAGGATGGCACTGATTTTTCGGAGGACAAAAAAGAAATCGTCATCCCAGAAAATCTTGCCGACAAGGGCTATAAAGTGGGAGACAAGATAAAGGTAGGGAATAACGATACAGAGTTAAAAATTGTTGGCATTGCCAAACCGACCTACTACTCCGCAACGCCTGTCGTCTACAGTTCATTTGCTACGCTTTCTGCAATTAAAAACATGAACGCAGCAGCTGCAGATGATTCTGTTAATGGTGTCATTGTAAAATCGGGTCAAGTTACCTTGAAAGGTTCAAGCTCAGATAAATTAAAAGTTATCACAACTTCTGAACTTATCAACAACATTCCTGGTTATTCCGCACAGAAAACAACACTGAGCGCGATGATTTATTTCTTGTTCTTGATTGTGCTGCTCATCATTGCCGTATTTATGTATGTTATCACGCTTCAAAAAGTTCCAATCTTTGGGATTATGAAGGCGCAAGGGATTTCAAACTTCCTTATCATGAAGTCCATCTTATGGCAAAGTTTCTGGCTGGCGTTGGTTGGTGTTGTTGCAGCTTTTGGTGGGAGCTATCTCACAAGCTTCGTGCTCCCGCAAGCTATGCCGTTTGCAATTGATTTTTCTATCTGGACAATTTATGGTCTCATATTAATTGGCGTATCAATACTGGGTTCTGTATTTTCACTGTATACGATTAGAAAAATTGATCCTACTCAAGCGATTGGAGGTTAATAATGAAAGATATTCTACATATGGATAAAGTCACAAAGAGCTTTGGTAAGGGGCGCACAGAAGTTCAAGCCTTGAAAGGTATTGACCTACGGGTGCAAGCTGGGGAGTTTATCTCAATCATTGGTCCTTCAGGCTCTGGTAAAAGTACTTTCCTAACAATTGCTGGGGGGCTTCAGTCTTCAACAACAGGGACAACAAAAATCAATACGATTGATTTTAATAAATTATCAGAAAAAGAACGCTCAAAAGTAAGATTTAAAGAAGTTGGGTTTATCTTGCAAGCTTCGAATCTAATTCCTTATTTGACGGTCAAAGAACAGTTGAAACTTGTGGATAAAATAAATAAAAAGAACATCAATCGAGGAAAAATAGACGAAATGCTTGACTCCTTAGATATTTTGGAGCTACAAGATAAATACCCTGGGGAACTCTCTGGTGGTGAACGTCAACGTGTTGCAATCACACGTGCACTCTATAATGATCCAAGTTTGATTTTAGCTGATGAACCAACAGCCAGCCTAGATACAGAAAGGGCTTATCAGGTTGTGGATATTTTGAGAAAAGAAGCGCATGAAAAAAATAAAGCCACTATTATGGTAACGCATGATTCGCGGATGATAAAAAATAGTGACAGCGTCTATCGGATCGAAGACGGAAACCTCTTTAAGGTAGACAATCCTTGAGGAGGGATAAATAAAAAATGAGGGAATTTTCCCTCATTTTTTATGGTTTATATTTTACGGCGTTTTAAATAGAAGTAAGAAACGATGAGAATAAGAAAACCGGCAATAGAAAGTAGAGCTAACCCGTAAAAAATATGTGCAGCACTTAGATGCGGTGATTGTGGGTTAATTAATTGTAGGAAAAATGATTTTGAATTATTTTGTTTCTCAGTAAGTAACAATAGGAAAATAATGAGAAAGAATTGATGAATCAAGGATCCTTTTTTTTGAGTTGTATTTTTTAGAAGAATACGGTGGTCTTCCGGGATATGAAGTGCCATGAAATACTGGTTATTGAGCCATTTGTTTAGGAGAAAATGACCATAGCTTAATAAGAAAAAGCTAAAACTCAGAGCAGAAGGCACCAGCATCATCAATAACCCAAGTCCTAATCCCAGTAAAATGAAGTTATCCATGTACGGGACCAAGTGAGTGATTTTCTTATAAGTCGCTAATGCGAAGACCATTCCTAAAGCATAAGGCAGGTACAATAAAAGATTTTCTGAACCTTTACCAAAGATGTTGATGACATAGAGCGAACCGAATAGAAAGAGGAAATTACCAACTGCCCCGTTAAGGAAAGTCAAGACATTGAGGTAAAGTGGTATTTGATAATTCCGGTATTCTTTTCGCGTCTTGTAAATAAGAAAAACAAAGAAAAAGCTAAAGCCAAGCAATGAAACCCCGATGGCCAAGGCAGAACTTAAAAGTCTTCCCGCGCGTAAGAGGATTAATAGAAGGCAGAGGCCCGTAAAAATAAACAGGTCTTTTTTAGAGAGATATAGAGCGGTTTCGGGTTTCATTTTGTTGGTGAGGACTTGTTTACTTGCAGCTTCATAGGCATACCCAAGAGCTATTGCATAAAACAAAATGTACAAACCAAAGGATAAGGAAAGTCCCAAAGTCCCGGAAAGAGTCAAGCCTGCAAATAAAGCAATCAAAGCGAGGAGAAGCAGAGGGTAGGAAGTTTTCTTTTCCATATTTGGCTGAAAGTGATTAAGTGTGACTGTAGCAGTAGGAAGCCATGAGGCACTTAAGCCAATAAGAATACCTGCAGGCAGATATAACCAAGAATTCAAGGGGCCAATAAAAGCAAGCACAGAGCCTGCAAGGCCTGTATATAATGATAGAATAAGAAGTTCTAAACTAGAAATTGTATTTTTGATGGCGCGGATCAGAAAAACGCCAAGAATACGACAAGTATAGTATAAAGCGAAAGGCAAAACAGAACGTTCAGTTATTCCATCATTTAAACTAAGAAAAAGCAAGAAGGGAACCATGATAACGGTATTGGAAAGGACCACTAACATTGACTTTCCCCAAGCATAAGCAAATTCACGTATTTTAATTCTCATTTTTTTACCTCTAAATTTTTTGCTAAGAAACAAAATGAATTATCTGAATTATTATATCACGTTGCTTATAAAGAGAACAGGGAGCTGTGTAAAAAAGAGGGCGTTATTCTTAAACTTAAAAAATGGTTAAATTGAACAATCAACTTGTTTAAGTTATAATAGAGGCAATAAGGAGGGATTTATGAGACATATGAAAGAGAATAATATGTTTTTCTAAAAGAGTTATACTCTAAATCCCGCCAAAATACAGAAGTAAAATAGTAGGGAGTTTAGTAGTGAAAAAGATTGAATTAAATGTATCGAGGGTGATTTATGGCTTATTGGGAGTGACTTTAACCTTTGATGTGCTCTTGTCATTAAGTCAATACACACTTTATGAAAATTTAAGTTCAGTTCTTTTGCTCGTAGCTCCAATCCTGATCATGGTTTATATCATTTCGACACAAAGTGGTAGAAAAAGCACGTGGAAAACATCGCTTTTGTTTTTAATGCTCTTTCTAATTTTTGTCCTCGAAACAGGTGTTGTGATTGGACACGGTTTAAGTCCAACACCGCTCTTCAATGTTTTAGCGGTAATTGCATATACAGGTCTTATAAGAATTTTTCTAGAAAAGAAGTGGATAATGGAGTTGACCACTTTGAAAAGATGGAGCTTTGGTCTTTCAGGATTTTATCTTATCCTTGCGCTCATTTTTGGTTTCTTTACGGTAAATCAAATTCCAACTGAAATATACAGCAATGTGCGTATCTTTCTAGTTGTACTGACCTTAAGTGTTCAACTTTTATTGCTTGGTCTTTCAAGCATAGTTTTGTTTAATAAATTACGAAAAAGTATCGGAAATTTTGCTTGGGGCTTTACGGTAGTACTTCTCAGCATTTTTGGGGGCATACTTTTCTATGTTCTACAAGCTGACGTCAATGCGCAGCTTGTTGCCCGCTTTTTATTGCTTGTCCAAATCGTCATGGCAATTGCATTGATTATGGAAAGCATCTATACTGGTCTTTCTAATTACTTTAAGCCTTACCACAAGATACTGCTTTACTTGGTTTCTATCTTGCCACTGGTTTTTCTTTTCGAAAATAAATTCTGGGGCATGAGCTACTTGAAAGAGATTTTTGAAATCATGATTAGTAAATTGACATTTTTTGCAGTATTTTTCTCCATTCTTACGTTTATTTATTATACAATAGAAACAATCCTGCTCTGGTATGCTTACAGTACAAAAAGTTATACGAGCGATCTCAGTCATGTTGAGATTGAAACGAACTATCGTATCATTGTGTTAATTCCCTGTATGAACGAAGAATTGGTCATCAAAAACACAGTGAAAAGCTTGTTAAATACTAATTATGAAAATCTTGATATTTACGTGATTGATGATGCCAGCATTGATAATACGGTGCAGGAAGTTGAGGAATTTCAAGGCAATAAGAGGTTCCATCTTCTTCAAAGATTCCAGCCTGAAGCGCAACAAGGAAAAGGTGAGGCACTCAATTGGGCCTATAAAAAAATAACGGATTCCTATATTGATAAAGGTTATATTTTTGAGGAAACACTTATCACGATTATTGATGCGGACTCAAGTGTGGCCACAGACTACTTTGACAAGGTGAATTTGGTCTTTAACTCCGATTTTGAATTGACTGGTTTACAATCAAAAGTACAAGTGATCAACCGTAACAGAGATACATCACAAGATTTGGAGTTTGGCGAGATTATCAATGCGACGCAATCTTTGCGCAGTAAAACGAATACCGTAGCTTTTGGTGGGAACGGACAGTTTTGTAAACTAAGTACACTGTACTCTTTGCATGAAGCACCATGGACAACATCCTTAGTAGAAGATTTTGACCTTTCTCTACGCCTCTTCTTATCTGATATATATAATGTACGTAATGTTCAATATGATGACATTAAAATCAAACAAACAGGAATCTATGATGATACGATGTCCTTGGTTAAACAGCGCGTGCGGTGGGCACAAGGGAATATCCAAACCTTTAAGTATATATTCCCTATTATCAAATCAGAAAATTTAGAGTTCAAGCAAAAGTTAGAGCTGTGTTTTACCTTGATAAAACCTTGGCTTATGGCGATAGAATACGTGGTCGTTATTTATACAGGCGTTGTTTTATTTGGGACATTGCTGCTCTTTGGTTTAAACGATGCAGTGAAAAGTTTTGTCATAATCTTTGCATTGATGGTCTTCTACATTTTCCTTATCAATGTTGTCTGGGCAATCCTGTATAATAGAAACTCTCAGGAAAAATTCAGATGGGGGCATGTTTTAAGCGATGCCTACTACTTGACCAAGTTTTTGATTGTGCTCAGTCAAATCTATCCGCAAGCGACACTCAGATATTTCAGATCGCAAAATACATGGGATAAAACGAAGCGTCAGGCTTAATTTTTCATCAATAAACTGTAAAAAGAAAGGATGCAACTTGAAAAAATATATCTTACAAGAGGATAATTTTGTTTATTTTTATAATAAAATATACGATCATACGCATGATATAAAAGGAGTAGAGTGCGTGCTGCGTGAACAAAATGATAAGCAAGAATGGGTCCTACCACAAAATATTGATACCTTACCTTTTTTCATACTGAAAGATAATATAAAAGAGAGTGTCAGAGTTGCGAATCCTGAACATTTTAAAGTTGTCATTAAACTTACGCTTGAGCAATTTCTTAGCCGCAAGTTTAAAAAGAATATCAAAATGATTGCTGAGTCACTCCAACCCTTTGACCTTATTATCGAAATATCTCATAATGAAATTGTGAAAAAGAAGAAGATCTTAAGACGTGTCAGTCGTAGAATTACAAAGTGCAAAGCCTATGGTATCAACTTCTCCATCAATAATCTTGGAGCCGAATTTTATTTTGCCCGAAATATTCATCGCTTGCTGCCATTAATTGATGTATTGAAGTTAGATATGCGACATTTTAATGATAAAGAAAAATGGATTGATTTAACCATTAAGTTTTGGAAGAAACTGGCAAATAAATATCAACTTGAGTTAGTTGTATCCGGTGTGGAAACGGATGAAGATGAAAAACTTGTTGATTTATTAGACATCAATTTGAGGCAGGGTTATCTCTATGGCCCACCTCAACCAGTGATTGACTGAGAACCTCTTTTCCTTTTGACAGAAGGAAAGAGCTTTTCAGTATATTTGAGGAGAAAAATAGGCTTGAAATTTGACGAATTATTTTTTTATAGACAAAAAATTTGTGATTTTACTCAAAATGACAAAGAAGAATACGAACTGTTATTGAGGTACAAGCGTGCTGATGGCTGTTATTTTCCATCAGAGATGTTTGATGATATTGTTTCCGACCATCAGCTTCATAATTCATACCTTCAAAGGTTGGAAATCCTTTTGGAAGAACAGCTCAGTAAGGATGACTATATTTATTCCCTCAATCTGGATTATCAAGAACTTTATTTTGAAGAAACCGTAGAATTTTTGAGGACATTTAAATATAGGGACAGATTAAGATTAGAACTTACAGAGCGCTTGCCCGTAAACTGCCAAAGTGAAGAAGATTTCTTACCGATTGAAGCCATCCAAACGCTTAAAACCTTGGGATATGCGATTGCTCTAGACGATTTTTTATCGGGGATAAATCATTATAAAACGCTATTCATCCTAGATGATTATATTGACCGTGTAAAGATTTCAGCCTTGGATTTTAATAGCTATTTATCGCCGACGAAGTTAAAGAATTTTATATTTTCAATTGTTGATACGATTAAATTTCTTAACAAGGAGATTGTTATTGAAGGGGTCGAGGTGGAAGAGCTTCTCGCAAGTTTTCCAAAAGAATGGCTCCAACAAACTTATTACTATGATAAACCACATAGCTTCTAATGAAGGAGAAAAAAGATGATTCATATTGATGACATATTAGGCAGTAACTTTATAGATAAAATTTTTTTTAATGCCTACCGTTCTAGGTATGATGTTTATTGCTAAATATATGATTCAATATTATCAGTTGGATCGAAATAAAGTCACTGCTTATATCTTGTATTCGAGCAATTTTGCTTTATTTATAATTTTACTTAAATTTCTTTTTAACGATATTGATCAAGGTTCGCCTTATGGTTATATTATTAGTGATATTTCTTTAGTCTTTATTGCCATTTCGGTCGTTTATTTAGTTGCACTACCGACCAAAAATATTGAGTACGAGGTATTGCCACAGTTCATTATATATTACGCTCTTTATTTGCATGTTTACGGTTTTGATATCCAATCTTCCCTCTTGGTACTTTCTGGCTTGGTTTTATTTTGGCTGGTGATTTACGTGCTCTGTAATTATAAGGAATTGATTTCGAAATATTACATTTCCTACTTTTTCCTGAGTATATTTATTACACTTGCAGCAATATTAGTGGCTTTTTCGCAATTTGCCATTCCAATGAGCTATGTGCTCGGTATTTTAGGAAAGGTGTTAGCTGTGCTTGTTATCGCGAAGATTGCGATACATTTAATCAGTATTATTGCCTTGATGTATTCGGATTTAAAGAAAGATGCCTATATAGACGCTTTAACCGATACCTATAATCGTAAGAAGTTTGAAGAAGTCCTGAAGGAAATTTTAGACAGTAAGAATGTTCCGCTTTTTTCTATTGCTTTGTTTGACGTGGATTCATTCAAATGTATTAATGATTCCTATGGGCATTTGGCAGGAGATTATGTTTTGCGGGAGATAAGTTATGGCATTAAAGAAACTTTACTTCAAGAGCATAATAATGGTCAGCTGTTTCGCTATGGCGGTGATGAATTCTTTGTGCTCTTTAGAAACCAGACGGGGGATAAGGTCAAAGCAATAATGGATGATATTCAAAAAGATATCTATAAAAAAGATTTTATCTATAACGATACCTTATTGAATGTTTCCATATCGGTGGGTGTTTCAGAAATAAGAGAAGAAAAAAGTCTGAAGGACATTATTGACAAAGTCGATAAAAACTTATATGTCGCAAAAGCAAACGGGAAAAATCAAGTCTTCTATATGTAAAGAAGAGTAGAAATGGAGTAGACATGAAAAAAATAATGCTCGTTTTTGGTACACGACCAGAAGCAATAAAAATGGCCCCCTTAGTCAAAGCGATCGAGAAAGACGAACGGTTTGAAGCTGTAACCGTGGTCACAGCTCAACACAGAGAAATGCTGGATCAAGTTCTCGATATTTTTCAAATTCAGCCAGATTACGATTTAGATATCATGGGTAAAAATCAAACCCTAAGTCAAATCACTACACGAGTTATTGACGCCATTGATCAAGTACTGGTAGAAGAAGCACCAGATATCATGCTTGTTCATGGAGATACCTCGACAACTTTTGCCGCATCTATTGCCGCTTTTTATCATAAAGTAAGACTAGGACACGTAGAAGCAGGCTTGAGAACTTGGGACAAATATTCACCTTTCCCAGAAGAAATGAACCGTCAAGTCACAGATGTGCTCTCCGATATTTACTTTGCTCCAACTGAAGAAAGCAGACAAAATTTATTAAAAGAAAATCATCCGGAACAGAATATCTATGTAACAGGCAATACCGCTATTGATGCTTTACGATATACTGTACCAGCCCACCTTCAAAAGGATCGTCGCCAGATTTTGGTGACCATGCACCGTCGTGAGAATCTGGGTGAACCGATGGAAAATGTTTTCCGCGCCATCAAAACAATTTCTGAACAATATGTCGACTTTGAGGTAGTTTACCCCCTTCATAAAAATCCAAAAGTGAGAGAAATCGCTTATCGCATTTTGGGAGATTTGCCGAATGTGCGACTGATTGAACCTTTGAATGTGGTTGACTTTCATCGTATGGAAAACGAAAGCTATCTTATCTTGACGGACTCAGGTGGCGTACAAGAAGAAGCCCCTTCTTTTGGTGTGCCTGTCCTTGTGTTACGTGATACAACAGAAAGACCAGAAGGCGTAGAAGCAGGTGCCTTAAAATTAGTTGGCACGGATGAAGCTGATGTTTATCAAGCCATCCGGGAACTTCTTGATAACGAAGAGGCCTATAATAAAATGAGTCATTCTAAAAACCCTTATGGGGATGGACATGCCAGTGAAAAAATACTTGATGCAATTGATCAGCATTTTAAAGATTGAATGACCTGAAAATAGTAATAAAACACTCTGACTTATGAGAAGTCAGAGTGTTTTATTTCGAGAAATTATCCCCGCTATTTGGATTATAAAAAAAAATAGATATATAAAAGTTTTTTGCTCACGTTTTTGAGGGAAACTGATATAATGATTCTAAGAAACTGAGACAATATTATTTTATCCTCTCATAAAGTTTCTGGAGAAGTGTGTACTTCTACCTTTTATAAAAATGAAAGAGGTTTTTGTATGAGTTATGCGAATGAAAAATCGTTTAACAAAGCTACTTCAGCGGGCTTTATAATCGCGCTTGGAGTGGTTTATGGTGACATTGGGACGAGCCCTCTGTATACCATGCAGTCTATTGTCACAGGACAAGGGGGCTTGCAAAATATTTCGACGGACTTTATCCTTGGTGCGGTTTCCTTAGTGATCTGGACACTGACCTTGATTACAACCGTTAAGTATGTGTTGATCGCCCTCAAGGCCGACAATCACCAAGAAGGTGGGATATTCTCCCTCTTCACCTTGGTACGACGGATGGCTAAATGGTTGATTATACCAGCAATGATAGGAGGGGCCACCTTGCTTGCAGATGGGGCTTTGACTCCAGCAGTCACAGTTACCTCCGCTGTTGAGGGCCTAAAAGGGGTTCCTGGTTTAGGAGACATCTATGCCAACCAGTCATGGGTCATTGTTACCACGCTCATCATTCTGGCTGTACTCTTCCTTATTCAACGTTTTGGAACTGGCTTAGTCGGAAAACTGTTTGGGCCGATCATGCTTATCTGGTTCAGCTTTTTAGCTGTCACAGGTCTTTTAAACTCCTTTGCGAATCTTGAAATTTTTAAAGCAATCAATCCTTACTATGCTGTCCATCTCTTGTTAAGTCCAGAAAATAAAGCAGGGCTCTTTATTTTAGGTTCGGTTTTCTTGGCGACAACCGGAGCGGAAGCCCTTTATTCTGATCTTGGACATGTGGGAAGAGGCAATATTTATGTCAGCTGGCCCTTTGTAAAACTCGCAATTGTTTTATCTTATTGTGGGCAAGGCGCTTGGCTTTTAGCGCATAGAGGTGGCGATTTGGGAGGGATGAATCCCTTCTTCGCAGTAATTCCTACAGATATGATGATCTATGCTGTTATTTTAGCGACATTAGCTTCTATTATCGCTTCACAATCTCTGATTTCGGGATCATTCACCTTAGTTTCAGAAGCCATTCGCTTGAAACTTTTACCGATGATGCGTATTTACTATCCAGGGAAAACTTTAGGGCAACTTTATATTCCAGCAGTCAACTTGATTTTATGGCTTACGACAAGTGCGATTGTACTTTATTTTAGAAGCGCAGAACATATGGAGGCAGCTTATGGGTTAGCCATTACTGTCACTATGCTTATGACAACAGTCCTTTTGGCATATTATCTCGTGTACCGAGGCCTAAAGAAACCTTTGGCTTACCTGATTGCTGCATTCTTTGCTAGTATTGAATTGATTTTCTTCATTGCCTCAGCAGCCAAGTTTGTTCACGGGGGATATGTTGTGGTTGTCATGGCGATCATGATTATATTTGTGATGTTTGTTTGGTTCCAATCAAGTAAAAGTGTGAATAAACATATTAAGTCACTGGATCTCAATGATTTCAAAGGGCAATTGAAAGAACTCAAAGAAGACAAGGAGATGGATCTTTATCAAACCAATCTCGTTTATTTGAGCAATAAAATGGAAGGTGATTTTATTGACCGTTCTATCCTGTACTCTATTCTTGATAAACGTCCTAAAAAGGCGGAAGTTTACTGGTTTGTTAATGTGAAAGTTACGGATGAACCATGGACTTCCGAGTATGAAGTTGATATGATGGGAACGGATTATATCGTTAAAGTTCATTTGTATCTAGGGTTTCGCATGAAACAAGAAGTCCCCCGTTATCTTCGAACCATTGTTAAAGATTTAATAAAATCTGGACGATTGCCTAAACAAGAGCAAAAGTATACCACAATGCCTGGCAGGGATGTCGGAGATTTCAGATTTGTGGTCATCGAAGAACGGGTGACAAATGCACAAAAACTTCCAGCCTTTGATCGCTTTGTCTTGAAGGCAAAAGCACGAATTAAACGCTATACAGCAACACCAGATCGCTGGTTTGGCTTACAATTTTCAGAAGTGTCACTTGAACGTGTACCATTGATTTTATCAGATGTCTATAATTTGAGCATCAAGGAACGTCCAAAACCAGAAGAAGAAGGTGAAGAAGACATAAGTTATTAGTACAGATACACTTAACCAAAACAACTGGAAACATCCAGTTGTTTTTTTCATGTCACTTGCTGAAGAGTGACGATAAAATATCTAAGGCAGCCTAGAGTATCTACTATACAAATCGTAAAACTTGCTATATAATGAGTGCTATAGAAACCTGTAATTCATAAGGAGGAAAATATGAAGGCAATAGAAGTATCTGAATTTGGTAACAGCAACGTTCTTAAGTATAAAGAGCTCAAAGATCCGGTCATGAAAGATGACGAGATTTATGTTGCCCTCAAAGCTGCAGCAGTCAACCCAGTTGAAACCTATGTGCGCCAAGGGACATATGCGCAACTGCCTTCGCTCCCTTATATCCCAGGAAAAGATGGAGCAGGGATTGTTAAAGCTGTAGGTAAACGAGTAAAAAACTTTAAGGTAGGTGATCGTGTCTTTGTGACGGTAGACAGTGATGCTCAGTTTGGAACATATGCGCAAGCAATAACGTGCAAGGCAACAGAAGCGACCTTACTTCCAGATAGTATGACTTACAGTCAAGGAGCAGCAGTAGGATCGAGCGGCTTAACCGCCCTTTATGCCCTTAAGCAAAAAGCTGCCCTCAAGTCTGGAGAATACATACTTGTACATGGTGCAACAGGAGGAGTAGGAACACTTGTACTTCAATTTGCAAAGCTATATGGTGCCAAGGTTATTGCGACAGCAGGGTCTGAAAATGGCCTTGAGATATTGAAAAAGCTTGGTGCAGACTACGTCTTTAATCATCATGCTGAAGAATATATCAAGGAGATACAAGATGTGACAAAAAACCATGGTCTTGATGTAATTATTGAAATGCTTGCAAATGTGAATTTGCAGAAAGACCTAGAGGTTATTGGCAACAATGGGCGCATTGTGATTATTGGTAACCGAGGTGAAGTAACAATTAATCCTCGTGTCTTGATGATGAAAGGCGCTCATATCACGGGATTGATGTTGGCAAATATCACGCCAGAAGAGGTGGAGGAAAATACGCAATTATTACTGCAAGGTTTAAGTGAAGGTGTGAAGCCTGTCATTGATAAAGTATTCCCGCTCGAACAAGCTGCGCGAGCACAAGATTATATCATGGAAAATAAAGGAAGTATGGGTAAAATCATTCTTGACACGACAGCGGAATAATAGGAACATAAGCAAAATAAAAAAGCATATTTTAATATGCCTTTTTATTTTAGAAAAATCTTGACTTTAGTGCGAAATCGTACTATAATGAAATGGTACGACTTCGCACTAAAAAGGAGCAAGTAAATGAAACATCGGGAAATAATGACACAATTTAGCACAGCGCTTGGCAAACTTGACATGGCTTACGCGCTTGTGGCGCAGGAGTATAATCTGACTTTTAATGGACTGATGACACTCTATATTATCGATGAAAGTGATACAGTCACCCAAAAAGAAATCAGTGAGATCTTATTTTTACCGAAATCAACAGTACATAGTCTACTTTCGAAGTTGCAAAAACAAGATATTCTGGAGCTTACTAAAGGCAAAAATGAAAAGGAAAAATTTGTTGTTTTTACTGCAAATGGAAGAAAAGTTTTTGAGGAGATTCAGGAGCAAACAGATATCTTTGAATCACAAGTTATAGAAGAATTCGGTTTGAAGAACACGCAAGCGTTTCTGGAGCATACGAAAACTTTTACCGAAAGCTTACTCGAAAAAGCCCGGAGAGTTATGGAGGATAAAAAAGATGAAAATTGAAATCAGAGCATTTGATCCAAAAGATTATCAAAAAGCGATCCAGTTTGCTGTCAAAGGAATGAGCTTTGACAGGTACAGTAATAATAAAACCGTCATCAATATGTATGCTAAAAATTTTCTATATTTTGAGCTTTCAAAGGCTACACAAGCCATTGCAGCTTATGTCGACAATGAAATGGTGGGCTTATTGCTCGCAGAAATATATGGTGAACCTAAACTGAAACAAACGTTTGGCCAAAAAGCATACCTGAAGATTTTTAACATTTTGCGAACCTTTTCTAAAAATAGTGGTTTAGACACGTATGAAGCTACGAATAAAGAATTATTACGGTCGTATAAAAGTGACGCATCACCTGAGGGAGAAATTTTGTATTTGGCTGCCGATCCCGAGAAAAAAATCAAGGGCGTAGGTACCGCTTTGATCAATGAGCTCACGGCGCGAGAAGCTGGGAAAGAAATATTCCTTTTCACAGACACAGGCTGTACTTATCAATTTTATGAACACAAAGGTTTTCAGAGGGCAGGAGCTCGAGATATCCAACTTGATTTTGGTCAAAACAGAATCGATTTAACTGCAATGCTTTTTAGTAAAAAATTAGCACAGCAATAAGGAAATAAAAAACCGTAAGCTCAAAACTACGGTTTTTTATTGTTCGTGTATGAAGAAGAAAAATATAATTGTTCTAATGTTTCGTTTTGGAAATTATCGGTAGTGTCGATGAAATAATCGCATTGCCATTTTTGGGTAGCCTGCGCGGTTTTGTTGAGCGAAGTTTCCCATGAAGGATAAAAACGCAAAGCCATTTTTCCAGTAATTTCCTCGTCTTTTAAAATCTTTTTTTCTCGAAGAACCTTCTTAGGAATGATAAACTGGCCACTCAAGGCCCCGTCAATGATTGAAATGACAAGCTTATCAGGAAAAGTTTCAAAGCTGTAGGGAGTGTTTTTATTATTGGTATCCTTTTCCCAGAACGCTACAAAATAACCGCATTTTTTAGGCGTTTTTTTAGCGCGGCGACTTCGAAAAGACAGGCCTTTGGCTTGAAAACAAAAACCTTCATATTCAGAATTATAATTATCCTTTGTAGGCAGGCTCGGGGATAATCCTAAATCATTCAAGAGGGACGTTATATAGGTCAGTGAATTGTACATGCTTTAAGTTTATCACAAGTAAGATGCTGAAAAAATCAAAGCCACTTATTTTGATACAGTTGCAATCAAAATAGTTTACAAAAAAATAGGAATGTAGTATTATTGACTAGTCAATGATTGACCGGTCAATTTAAAAGGGGGACAAATGAACCTTAGACAAATGAGTCAGCTCTTTTACAAGCTAAAATTAGCAAATCAAGAGATGACAACGAAGTTTGAAAAAGAAACAGGCTTTAGTATTACCCGTTATGAACTGATGATGTTTTTGAAGGAAAATGGTCAATGTTCTCAAGGGCAATTACAGAATGAGTTAAAAATAGACAGCGCCGCTATTACAAGGCATCTAAAACTGCTTGAAGCAAAAGGTTATGTTACTCGTGAGAGAAATAAACAAAACAATCGCGAAGTTTTTGTTAAAATCACGGATAGCTCAAAAGAGGCTTTGGAACGTTGTGAAAGAAACTATAATGACTCTTCTGAGAAAAGTTTAAAGCTAGGACTCACAGCTCAAGAAGAAAATCTACTTCTTGAACTGCTCACAAAGTTACTGGGACATAAAGGAGAATAAAATGTCAACTCGTATTGTAAATAATGATTTTTCAGAAATCACATTTGGAAGAAAATCCGTGCGTGTTTATGATGAAACTTATAAAATTTCACATGAAGAAATGCTTGAAATGATCCAAGAGGCAACAACAGCACCATCATCTGTAAATATGCAGCCTTGGCGTTTTGTCGTTGTTGAAAGTGATGAAGAAAAGGAAAAATTAAAACCTTTGATTCGTTTTAATACCCGTCAAAATGAAACTTCTTCGGCTATGGTTCTTATTTTTGGAGATCTTCTCTGTTATGAATTAGGGGAAGAAATTTATAACCAAGCGGTAGAAGAAGGCAAGATGCCTGCAGAAGTACGTGATCAACAGTTAGAAGCGATTATTCCTTACTACCAAAGTTTTAGTAAAGAAGAAATGAATGATGTTGTGAAAATTGATTCAAGCTTAGCTGCAATGCAATTTATGCTCATCGCACGTGCGCATGGTTACGAAACAAACCCTATCGGCGGATTTGAGGCAGACCAATTGGTAAAAGCTTTTGATTTGGACGAAAACCGTTACGTGCCAGTAATGATTTTATCTGTCGGTAAAGCCAAAGAAGTAGGCTATGAATCTGTAAGATTAGCGGCTGAAAAAATCACAGAATTTAAATAATAAAAAAATGCTAGATCATCTAGCATTTTTTTATTGGCCTTCACCTTGCTTACGTGTTGCTGATGATTTGAAGCTCACTCTCAACACCAAGCATATCCTTGATTTTAAGCCTGTAACTCTTGGATAGCCTCAAGAGAACGTTCCTGTTGAGAGGGAGTTACTGCTTCAATCACCAGAATGGCATTGGTAGTTTCTTCTGTCAACATTGTACGTTGGGCTTCACGCCAATTCAAAGAGCGGCAGATCGCACCATCAAGGTCATAATATATAATTTCTTGCGGCAGAGCTGGCTCACTCTTTTGCGCTCCAAGAGGATAAAAATCTTCACCCCCTTTGGCTAAGCCTAAATGCAAAACGCCGTTGATTTTGTCTAAATCCTCACCACCACAAGGCACACCGTAACGGAGAGAAATACTATTGTAGATATCCACGAGAGGGTTGATTGGTGCGAGCTCTTTGCCCTGAGCCACTCTTTTCAAAAGAGCTTCAATAGAAGAACGAGCACCTTTTTTCTTTTTAAACTGTGTAAAAATATCACGCCATTCGGAGATGACAAAGTTTTCTTTAAAATCATCTTCAACTAAAAATTTTTCAGAGGCTTTAAATGCCTCCTTTAGAAGGTCTTGGTAGGGGGCTAAATCATGAGCATGATTGTTCATATTGTTTACAACTAAGGTATAGAGTTGAGCTTCTGGAAAAAGTTCCCAAAAATTTTTATCCACAGTAACAGTTTGCATAATAGTTCTCCTCGTATAATATATTTTATGGGTATTTTTCACCCCAATTTTCTAACAATTGTTATCGTTTTACTTGACTATTGTGACGTTTCCCAGAATAATTATTCTTAGGAATGGACTCAAAAGGAATATGCTAACTCTCCTTGTTGCTTCGTCTTCTTCATAAGTCTGCGACCCGAGCTGTATCAAATCTTCCAACTCACTAGCTGTTTCCACCGTGATTACTCTGCTCTTAGTAGCGAGCAGGCGGTAAGTAATCGCTGTGATGGGTATTCTAATAAGCGAGGATGAAGGGATACAGAGTTCTGGGGAATCTCTCAGTAGTCAAGTATAGTTTCCTAATCAAATGAAAGGAGGTCCTTCCAAATGAAATGTTTTGTCGGTTTAGACGTCAGCTCTACCAAACTCGATGTGTGCATCATGTCAAATGACACGGAACTTGGAGTCTTGTACGCTGCTTCACTTACCAATGATATGATTGGTGCTTCTGAAATCAAAGAACAAGTACTCTCACTTAACGAAAAGTATGAATTTAATAGAGTCGTCATTGGCATGGAAGCCACATCCCTCTACAGTTTTCATCCTGCAATGTTCTTCCACGAAGACTCGGAGTTAAAGCAGCTCGGAGTCGAGGTCATGGTGGAACAACCAGCCAAAATAAAGAAATATCGTGAGGCATTCGAAGAAAACAAGAATGATACCCTTGATGCTTTCTACATCGCGGATTACTTCCGCATTGAACGCTTTACAAGATCTTATCTTAAAGAAGAAAAGTATCTGGCACTACAACATCTCACAAGAACTCGACTTCAGCTCGTGGAACAATTAGTACGTACAAAACAACACTTCATTGAAAACATCTACTACAAGTGCAATACGCTCTCTGCGGAATTAAAGAATGAAGAATTGAGTACCTCTGTTTGGTCTGCCACAATTATGACACTCATGACCGAAGATTACACGCTAGATGAACTCGCAAATACTCCTCTTGAAGATTTCACGGAACTCATCCAGAAACTCGGGCGAGGTCGCTTCAAAGCTCCTGAGAAACTTGCAAAAGCAATAAAAGCTGCCATAAAAGGAAGTTACCGCTTATCACTCGTCCAACAAGATTCTGTCAATATTGTACTCAGTCTCCTTGCTCGCGAAATACGGAGTTTAGAGAAGATGATTAAAGAAATTGATCGAGCCATTGAAGACATGGTAGAAATTATCCCTGAATACCAATGTTTGACCAGTGTACCTGGTATTGGAAAGGTATTCGCTGCAGGAATTATCGCTGAAATAGGACAGATTGAACGCTTTAAAGACCATCCTCAAGTCGCTAAATATGCTGGCTTGAATTGGAAAGAAACACAATCTGGCAATACCTCATCTCAAAATACTTCTCTTGCAAAACGAGGCAATCGTTATCTTCGCTATTACTTAGTTGAAGCCGCCAACTCTGTACGAAGACATAACGTGGAATACGCAGAGTTTTACAAGAAAAAGAAAGATGAAGTCCCCAAACATAAACACAAAAGAGCCGTCGTTTTAACCGCAAGAAAACTTGTGCGTCTGGTGGATGTGCTACTACGCAACCACCAACTCTATACGCCACCAAGGAGGTTTATGGAAGATAATTAGTTTTATCTGCACAATTCCTTGTCTAGCCTAGTAAAATTTGCCAAATTTTACTAGATTCTTTCGTGCTGTCTTTTTTCAAGATTTTTACTCAGAATCTAGCAACTTATCATTTGACTTAATACCACTAGACTTATTTCTTATTTCTTTTTTCATGATTAAATCTGTTTGCGCCAAAGTCCCTAAATGAAAGTGACGTGAACCACACTCTACATATCCTTGACTTTTATAAAATCCATAGGCAGTAGGATTATGCTCCCAGACACTGAGCCAGAGATATTCCTTGTGGGTGCGCTGTACCTCTTCAGAAGCAAAATCTAATAAATGTTTTCCTAAGCCTAAGTGCTGGTGACCCTTTCTAACATAGAGTCTTTCCACTTCAAGAGCCTCACCTAAAAACGGGTGTTCCAGAAGACTTGCATTTTTCAACTTGATATAACCTGCAAGCAGTGCCTCTTGAAAAATAAAGTAGAAATTAGTGTTAGAGTCCATGATTTCTTTAGTCAATTGTTGAGGATTAAAAGCTTTTTCTAAATAAAGCTCTAAATCTTCTGGTGGATTTTGTTGTCCAAAAGTTTCGGAAAAGGTTTCGATACTTAAGTCTTGTAAGACATTTATATCCTGTATAGTGACAGGGGAAATTCTAATGTTCACACGAGAGTTCTCCTTTTAGTAGATTCGTTTCTTTCCTTTTTTAACATCAATCCAGTTATCCACGATGTTTTGACTGATTCTTTCGAGCAAACTCTCTATTTGAGTAATCTCAAGCGCATTAAGACCGGATAAAGCAACTTGAGTAGAATAGTGAAGTTCTCTGTTTAATATAGGGTAAACTTCTTTACCGTGAGAAGTAACGTAGAGTAGTTTATTTTTTTTATTTCCGATATCTTCAACTTTTTCTATAAGATTTTTTTCTACCAATTGATTGATAGCACGGCTTGCTGTACTCTTATCCACACATAAAAGTTCAGAAATTTGTTGCTGATTAATGCCAGGATTTTCAAAAATACGACTGAGGTAGAGGTACTGTCCTTTTGCAAGTTTAAGCTCCTTGAATTCAATATTACTGATAGAATCTAAGGCACGCGCTATTGTACCAATATCTCTTAAAATATTATTTTGAATAATAGCTCTCCTTTCAAAATAGTGATGATGTACTGATTATAAAACAAAATAGTTGCGTTTGCAACTATTTTGTAGAAGTTGATTACTTCAGTAAAGAACTGTTTTTCATTGTTCATTAAGAAACAGCGAAAAGATATTTTCCTTTGGAAAGTGTTGAAACAAGTTTGTAGAGTAAAATTCCAAGGAAGTAGTTGACGAATGCTGTAGAAAAAATCGTAATGAAAAGAACAGGAAGGCCCATTTTAAAGACAATCATCAGCTCCGAAATGTGCAGTAAAGTTCCCAAAAGATATACAGCAAAAACATACACACAACCACTTATCAATGTGGCGAGGAAATAGGTTACACCTATTTTAGCTAAAAAGAATTTGGGAGAGATTCTTAGGACTAATTTATAGAAGAGTAGACATGCCAAGGCAGACAAGGTACGGTCAAAAGCAGCAGGAAGCTGAAAGATTGGATTACCGCCAAGAATCATGGAAGTAAGAATAACGAGACCACTTGCTAAGAAAACTTGCTTAAGTGTGGGTTTAATCATTATACAGAGGAATAAAAAGGCCAAGGAGAAGTCCGGGCGAATAATTCCAGCGATACTAGGAGTGATAATATTCAAGATTTGACCAAGGATAATGAAGATAGGAGTTAGTGCAATAGCATTAGTTGAAGAACACAACAAACGTACAGATTATAAAGTGTACATACACGTAGATGCTGCTTCAGGTGGACTTTATGCACCATTTGTTGAACCACATCTTAAGTGGGATTTTCGATTAAAAAATGTCATTTCCATCAATACATCAGGTCATAAGTACGGTCTCGTTTATCCTGGAGTAGGTTGGGTATTATGGCGTGATAAGAAATATCTACCAGAGGAGTTAATTTTTAAAGTAAGCTATCTTGGAGGAGAATTACCAACCATGGCTATTAACTTTTCTCATAGCGCGGCTCAGCTGATAGGACAATATTATAATTTTGTACGCTATGGTTTTGATGGATACAAAGCTATACATGAAAGAACGCATAAAGTAGCGATGTATTTAGCAAAATCAATTGAAAAAACAGGTTTATTTGAAATTGTAAATGATGGTTCACAACTTCCAATTGTATGCTATAAATTAAGAGAAGACAGAAATTGTGACTGGGATTTATACGACTTAGCCGATCGTTTATTAATGAAAGGATGGCAAGTGCCAGCCTATCCTTTACCAAAAAACTTAGAGGATAATATTATACAACGGATAGTAATTCGAGCGGATTTTGGAATGAATATGGCATACAATTACGTGCAAGATATGCAAGAAGCTATTGAATTTTTGAATAAGGCACATCTTAAATACCATAATAATCCTAAAAATAAAGTATATGGATTTACACATTAAAACAATCTCTTTTTTACAAGCCAAACCTATTTTCGTTGATTAATAACAAGAGTGAATATATAACAAAAAAGACGAGATTTTTCTCGTCTTTTTTGAGAAGGTTTACATTAAAGTAAAGATAAACTCTGAGTATAGCACAACCATAATAGTAAGTTATTCCGAAAGATATTCTTTCAATCTCTCCATAGCAATCTTAATCACTTCCATTGAAGCTGCATAGGACAAACGGACATAACCTTCACCATATTGACCAAAGGCTGAGCCTGGAATAAATGCTACATGTTTTTTCTTTGCAAAATCATATAAAAATTCAAAAGAATTGCTGTTATATTCTGCTGGAATTTTGGCAAAAATATAGAAAGCTCCGTCTGGCTTGATAATTTCAAAGCCAAGTTCAGTCATTTTCTCAATAATGTAATCCCGGCGTTTGAGGTATTTGGCTTTCATTAGCTCAGCATCATTTTTCCCTTTACTCAGAGCTTCAACTGCTGCCCATTGCGATTGTGTGGAGGCAGAAGTAACCAGATATTGGTGTGTTTTTACAAGCTGATCAATCAAGTATTTATCTGCAAAAATCAGCCCCATTCGCCAACCCGTCATCGCATGTGATTTTGAAAGGCCATTAAGTACAAAAGTTTGATCACGTAAAAAGGTCGAAATAGAAGTATGTACATGTTGGCTATAGTTAATTTCAGAATAAACTTCGTCAGAAAGGACAAAAATTTCATGTTTTTTGATGATTTCAGCAAGTGTTTTAAGCTGGGCATGAGTGTAAGTTATGCCCGTTGGATTTGAAGGATAATTAAGGATGATAGCCTTGATATTCTCGGTTTCGTTCAATACTTGCTCAAGTTTTTCAGGAATTAAGACAAATTTATCAGTTGTGGTATCAATCTCGACCAATTGACCGCCAGCTAAGCTTACTACAGGCACATAACCTGGGTAAGCAGGTGCTGGAATTAGAACTTTATCGCCAGGTTCAATAATTGAAAGGAGACAAGTAGCAATCGCCTCTGTGACACCAACTGTGGTCAAAATTTCTGTTTCAGCATCGTAATGTAAATTGTATTTTTCAGCTACAAATTGACTGGCTGCATGGCGGAGTTCAATCAGGCCACGCATGCCAGTATAATGACTTTCATCGGCACCAATAGCATCAATTGCAGCTTTTTTGATATGTTCAGGTGTCGGAAAATCTGGTTCACCAAGTGTTAATTTCAAAACATTCGGTATTTTGGAGATTTCCTGATCAAATTCACGAATTTTAGAAATTTCAATTTTTCCAAGATTAGTGTTAAATTTATTTGATAAATCCATATATAGCACCTCCGCAGGTCAATAGTTAAAGTTGGCTTCAAGCAAAAACTCCGTATATTCGTCGTTTTAAATTTGTATTATAGCATTTTATTTTAAAAATTCACAAAACAATGTTGCAAAATATTTTGGAGATTCGGAAGTTCAGATAAAAAATACATCTTGTAAACCTTGATTTAAAGCAGTTTTAAAGAAAAAAATAAGTCAATACTAAAAATTTGAAAAGTTTTCAATTGACAAACAATACTGAAAATATTATAATTGTGAAAAATAAATTAGAGGTAGCAATGCAAATGAGTACTACACGAGAGGAGGCATCCGACGACCGTGTACGAAAGGTAATCATTGCCGAACGTTAGCAACAGAGGCATCTGGCTAGCGTGGGGGTATAGGAAACACCTATACCACTCGGACTTGAATAAGTCTGGCGCTAAGTGATCGAACCGAATAATATAGAATTCTTTTTTTACTCTATTTTCATGACGACATAAAAGGCGCTTGTACTTACAAGTGCCTTTTGTTTTTATACGATGTGAGTTTGCAGGTTGAAGCGCGACAACGATAGAATAATGTCTTAGCGAGTCAACGAATAAGAAAAACTCTGCTTCTTACATCGAAACTCATTATATCAGTGGTCAAAGGGCACTGGAGACAGAGTTAAAGATTGAGATGGAAAAACATCATTTGCTAGACTAAAAGTAAAATCTTCCTTCTTTCAGTTATAATTTTTAACAAGCCTCCAGAGCATTGAAACCACCGAAATCTTCAGATAAAGATTTGCATAGCAAGTCCACAGGAGTATGAAATGAAAGTACCATTTATTACTAAAAATCAATTAGATAAAATTACTGCAGAATTTCCGACACCATTTCATTTGTATGACGAGCACGGAATTCGTGAAAAAGTAAGAGCGCTAAACACAGCATTTTCTTGGAATAAAGGTTTCAAAGAATTCTTTGCGGTAAAAGCTACACCAACGCCTGCAATTTTGAAAATTTTGCAAGAAGAAGGCTGTGGATCTGATTGCGCGAGCTATGTTGAACTTATACTGGCAAATAAATGTGGTTTTGATAATTCTGAAATTATGTTTTCATCAAATGACACTCCAGCTGAAGAATTTTTATTAGCCAAAAAGCTAGGGGCTACGATTAATATTGATGCATACAACCATATTGAATTTTTATCCACATTGGCAGGATTTGAATTTCCCGAAACAATGAGCTTACGCTATAACCCTGGTGGAGTTTTTACAATGGGTACCAAAATTATGGATAATCCTGAAGAATCAAAATTTGGAATGACAAAAGCCCAACTGATTCAGGGAATTAAAGATTTGCAAAAGTTGGGTGTGAAGAAATTTGGAATGCATAGCTTTTTGGCTTCAAATACTGTGACAAATGAGTATTATCCAAAATTAGCACAGCAATTATTTGAATTAGCACTTGAAATTCGTGAAAAAACAGGCGTTTCTCTTGATTTTATAAATCTTTCTGGTGGTATCGGCGTTAATTATCGTCCAGATGAAGCTCCTAACGATATTGCTGTCATCGGCGAAGGAGTACATCGTGTTTATGATGAAGTTCTAACTGCCAATGGCCTAGGGGAAGTCAAAATTTATACGGAACTTGGACGCTTTATGTTGGCGCCTCATGGCTTACTGGTCACACGTGTCTTGCATAGAAAGCAAACCTATCGGACGTATATTGGTGTGGATGCGAGCGCAGTTAATCTGATGAGACCAGCATTTTATGATGCTTATCATCATATTACTGTTATAGGAAAGAAGGAAGATAAAGTGAAAGAAATTGTTGACGTGACTGGTTCATTATGTGAAAACAATGATAAATTTGCCAGGCAGCGCGAACTTCCTGTGATTGATGAGGGAGACCTATTAGTCATTCATGACACAGGTGCGCATGGTTTTTCGATGGGATATCAGTATAATGCAAAATTACGAAGTGCCGAATTATTGCTTCAGCAAGATGGGAGCACGCGTATGATTCGACGGGCAGAGCGACCTGAAGACTATTTTGCAACATTGGATGGCTTTGAGTTTGAAATCTTACCGGAAATTAGCTGGTGAACGCTTGTAACAGCTTTTACTTCTAACCACTGATAAAATCATAAATAATATTTGGATACAAATTAAAGGAGTGGAGTAAAAACAAGGCGAAGAGGAGATGATTTTCAAGAGAAAGAAAATTATACGATAAGTAGTTTACTTTTCTTCTATCGCAACACTCATCAAAGGTTTCTGAAATAAATCTACAGGAGAAAATAATGCTTAAAGGTTCAATTGTGGCGCTCATCACGCCCTTTAATGATGATAATTCTATAAATTTTGAGAAATTAGCTGAGCTGATTGAATTTCAGATTAGCTATGGAAGTGCGGCTATTTCTATTTTAGGCACAACAGGAGAAGCACCGACGATTAGCTTTGAGGAGAAAAAAGCAATCGTTGAGTTTGTAGTTAAACAGGTTGCTGGACGTGTTCATATCAATGTTGGAGCAGGAAGTAATAACACAGCACAAGCAGTGGAATTTGCTCAAGCATTTGAAAAGTTAGGTGCGGATAGTTTGCTTGTGATTACCCCTTATTATAATAAAACCAATGAAACAGGAATGTTAAAGCATTTCACTAAGATTGCGGAGTCTGTCAATATTCCGATTATCATGTACAATGCACCAGGTAGAACAGGAGTGAATCTTTCTGTTGAAGCCGTAGAAGTATTGGCGAAACACCCGAATATTACAGGCTTAAAAGAAGCATCAGGCGATATTGCCTATGTGGAAAAAATTAGTCGCTATCTTTCTAATAATTTTGCATTATATAGTGGTAATGACGATATGATAGTTCCATGCCTGAGTTTAGGTGCTTCGGGTGTAATCAGTGTTTGGGCTAACTTCATGCCAGATGTAGTTAAGGAGTTAATCGAAACTTTTGCGACCAACCCAGCTCATTCTTTGAGTCTGCAACAAAAATATTTGAACTTGATTGACAGCTTATTTATAGAAGCAAATCCAATTCCTGTCAAATTTGTGATGAATCAACTCGGTTATAATGTCGGTTCTGTTCGGTTGCCACTTGACGAGCCATCCGAAACGGCAAAAATTCAACTTCTTAAAGAATTGGAGATTTTATAATGAAAGTTTTACAAATTGGAACAGGTACAATGGGCGGGCTGCTTGCGGCAGAGCTAGAAAAAGAGCATGAATTAACAGTCGTATCCTTAACAAAGGATATTCCAGAAGAAAAATTCGATGTGGTCATTGATTTTTCACACCCTGAGAATCTCAATAATCTTGCTAAATATTTAGAAAAGCATCCAACAGCCGTAGTTATTGCCACAACAGGCTTTGACCACATACAAAAGGTAACAATTGATCACCTTTCTGAAAAAATGCCTGTATTATTTAGTGGCAATTTTAGTATTGGAGTTATCTTGATGAATCGTTTAGTCAAAGAAATGACCTATATTTTATCGGACAGTTTTGATATTGAAATCATTGAAAAACATCATAATAAAAAAATAGATGCACCATCTGGTACGGCAAAGATGTTGCTTGACAGTATCAATGAAACATTAGACTATAAAGTTGTTCATGGACGTTCAGGTATAAAGCCACGTGAGAAGAAAGAGATTGGAGTACATGCTGTTCGAGGGGGGACAATCGTTGGTGAACATGAAGTAATATTTGCAGGAAGGGACGAACTTCTAACGATTAATCATGAAGCTCTTTCGAAAATGATTTTTGTAAAAGGGGCGATCACAGGGATGAATTGGCTTATTCATCAAGAAAGTGGGATGTATTCAATGGAGGAAGTTCTTTTTGGAAAAGACGGAGTGAATTAAGTCCTATTTTTATAGAAGAGAAACAATAAAATAAATTTTGGATATTCCTTTAAAAACTTAGTTTTTATAGTATTACACACAAGAAGGAGATTTATGGAAGTACAAAAAATTTCGGCTCAAGAAATTATTCAATATATTGGAAATGCTGAGAAGAAAACAACAGTTAAAGTAACTTTTGAAGGTCAATTGACAGGTCAAATACCAAAAGAAATCATCAAAATCAGCAATACTTTGTTTGGGGATTGGAGTTTGATTCAACCACTTTTGGCTGATATGACTGAAAATAAAGACTATATTGTGGAGCTTGATAGCCGCAATTCAGCTGTACCCTTGCTTGATATTCGCGATGTCAATGGACGTATCGAGCCAGGCGCAATTATCCGTGAACATGTCGTAATTGGTGATCATGCAGTAATCATGATGGGAGCAATTATTAATATAGGTGCTGAAATTGGGTCTGGTACAATGATTGATATGGGTGCTGTTCTAGGAGGACGTGCAACAGTTGGTAAAAATTCCCATATTGGTGCAGGCTCAGTACTTGCTGGTGTAATTGAACCAGCTTCATCTGTACCTGTGCGTATTGGGGATAATGTACTTGTTGGTGCAAATGCAGTGGTTATTGAAGGTGTACAAGTCGGTTCAGGTTCAGTTGTTGCGGCCGGTGCTATTGTGACACAAGATGTTCCTGAAAATGTAGTTGTTGCTGGTGTGCCAGCCCGTATTATCAAGAAAATTGATTCTCAAACGCAGCAAAAAACTGCACTGGAAGAAGCGTTGAGAAATTTGTAAAATTGCCATAAGGATAGACTATTTATCAACATACATGATGCTTCGTACGCTATTAATAAATGGAGTATATCGTCCATGCACTTCAAATAGCGCCAAAGTTATTTAACTTTAGAGTGTACGAACTTTATCTTCGAGTATCTTATATCCAAAGAAGAAAGGATAAAAATGAAAAAATATAATATATGTGTTGTGGGTGCAACTGGACTTGTTGGTCGTACTTTTCTCGATATTTTAGAACAAAGAAATTTCCTAATTAAAAATTTGAAATTATTAGCCTCAAGTCGTTCAGCAGGTTCAGTTTTGTCTTTTGCGGGTCAAGAATACGTAGTTGAAGAATTAACGGCTGATTCATTTAACGGTTATGATATTGCCCTTTTTAGTGCTGGCGGAGATACTTCTGAACAATTTGCCCCAATTGCACGAGAAAAAGGCTTGGTTATCATTGATAACTCATCAGTTTGGCGTGAAAATCCTGAAATTGGCCTGGTTGTCCCAGAAATTAACATCCAAGATACACAAATGAATAAAATTATTGCTAATCCAAACTGTTCAACGATTCAATCTGTTTTACCGCTTTATGCTTTGGAGAAATCCTTTGGTATTTTACAAGTGAACTATACAACTTTCCAAGCAGTAAGTGGAAGCGGACAGAGAGGTCGTGACGATTTACTTCGGACACGTCAAGGCAAAGCACCAGAATTTTATCCATATAATATCTCTGAAACAGCCCTTCCTGAAATTGATGTTTTCCTTGAAAATGGATATACCAAAGAAGAGATGAAAATGGTCAATGAAACACGTAAAATCTTACATAAGCCAGAGTTGGCTGTTTCAGCAACTTGTGTACGTGTTCCAGTAATAAACAGTCACGGTGTGAGTATCCAGGTAATATTGGATCAGCCTTTCATGCTTAGCGAAGTTCGTGAGGTTTTTGCAAACCAAGAAGGTATAACTCTTATCGACAACCCTAAAAATCATGAATATCCAGTTTCAACAATCGCAAATGGTAATGATAATGTTTATGTTGGACGTATTCGTGAAGATTTGGCGCAAGCAAACAGTTTACTCTTTTACTGCGTAGCTGATAATATCCGTAAAGGCGCAGCATTAAATGCAATTCAAATTGCGGAGCATATGATCCAGGAGAATTTAATTTGACATTAACCATTGCAAAATTTGGCGGTTCATCCTTATCTACAGAAAGCCAATTTCTAAAAGTAAAAAATATTGTCAGCCAAGATGAAACAAAAAAAATTGTCGTTGTTTCGGCGATTGGACGTAAAAATCCATCTGATGATAAGGTTACCGACTTGCTCTATCTCATTGCGGCTCATGTGAAACACGGTGTTTCTTACCAAGCACTTTGGGATAATTTAGTCACTCGATTTGTTGCAGTCAAAGAAGAATTGCAGCTTAAATACGACATCTTATCACATTTAGAGGAACTTAAATGTGAGTTGGATTCGGGTCAATTTACAGAGGATTATCTGGTGAGTCGTGGCGAGTATTTTACAGCACATCTAATGGCGGAATATCTGGGCTATCAATTTATTGATGCTGCTGAAGTAATTTCCTTTTCAGGTAACGGTCGTATCAATTTGGAAATGTCAAAACGTTTGTTGCAGGAACAATTCTCTGGAATTGAGAGAATTGTTCTCCCAGGATTTTACGGTGCTTTCCAAAATGGAAAAATCAAACTTTTGAGTCGTGGTGGTTCAGATATTTCAGGCGCAATTCTGGCAAGCTGTTTAGGTGCTGATAAATATGAAAACTGGACAGATGTATCAGGTGTAATGATGGCAGATCCGCGCATTATTAACAATCCAGCAACGATCAGTGAATTGACTTATGAAGAGTTGAGTGAATTGTCTTATATGGGGGCAAGTGTGCTGCATGCTGAGACGATTTATCCGATTCGTGAACTCAATATTCCTTTGCATATTAAAAATACGAATGCTCCAGACGCCGAAGGCACTTTGATTTTGGCAGAACACCGTACGCATACGACACAAGTTTCAGGAATTTCAGGCAGAAAAAACTATGTTTCGATTAATATTGTCAAAAATCAAATGGCAACAGAGGTTGGTTTTTTACAACGTACTTTGAAAATTTTTGATGATTATCATTTGAATATTGAACATCTCCCTACAGGTATCAATCAAATCGGAGTTATCGTCGAAATGGTTGAAGTAGAAGAGATTTTGCTTGATTTACTGGACCGCCTAAAAAAAGATTTGAAAGCAGATGATGTCACAGTCAAAGAAAATATTTCGCTTTTGACAGTTGTAGGTGAAGAAATTATACGCTCAGCAAAAGTTACGAACAAAATTTTTACAGCACTTGCTAAAGAAGATATTGATATTGAGCTTATTACACAAAGCCCGCGTGGAATCAATATCATTATCGGTGTTGCCAATAAGCATTATCAAAGGGCTTTAGTCGCCTTATATGAAGAATTGACAACCTAAAGGACTTAATAAGGAGGTGTAGAGTGCCTTTTACAAATGAAGAATTGCTTCAAATACGTCGGGAATTGCATGAAATTCCTGAGCTTGGTATGGCAGAGTTTGAAACACAGGCTTATCTATTAGATAAAATACGGCAAATGACCCAGGCAGTTAAGCATGTCAAAATTCGAACTTGGAAGACAGCCGTTCTAGTCAAAATAACAGGATTTGACTCAGACAAAATTATAGGCTGGCGTGCAGATATGGACGGGCTTCCAGTTAATGAAGAAACAAATTTAGAATGCAGTTCAAAGCACCAAGGAAGAATGCACGCTTGTGGACATGATATACACATGGCTGTAGCACTTGGTTTATTAAAAATTGCTATTGAAACGCCAAGTAAAAATGACCGTCTTTTTCTTTTTCAGCCTGCTGAAGAAAATCTCTCAGGCGCAAAACTTTTATATGAGGCAAACGTTTTTGCGGATTGGTTACCGGATGAGTTTTATGCACTTCATGTTCATCCAGAACTACCTGCTGGACAACTAGCAACGAATAATCACACTTTATTTGCAGGAACTTGTGAGGTTAGTATTAAGTTTACTGGAAAAGGAGGCCACGCAGCGTTCCCCCAGAATAGTAATGATATGGTAGTTGCTGTGAGTCATTTTGTAACGCAAGTGCAGACAATTATCTCGCGAAATGTTGGCCCGATGGAAAATGCTGTCGTGACTTTTGGCAAGATGTGCGCTGGAATGACTAATAACGTGATTGCCAAAGAAGCGGAAGTTCACGGAACCATTCGTACCTTGACGAAGGAAATGAACGAACTGACACAAAAACGTATCACACAAATCGCTGAAGGTATTGCGCAATCCTTTGACTGCCAAGCGGAAATTATACTAAAACAAGGAGGTTATCTCCCTGTTATTAATAATAAAAATCTTGCAGACCAACTGATGTCTTTTATGAAAGAAAAGCCAACAGTTAATTTTTCAGAAATTTCCCCCTTGATGACAGGGGAGGACTTTGGATACTTATTAGATAAAGTACCTGGTGTGATGCTCTGGCTCGGTGTTCAATCAGATTATCCCTTACATCACGAAAAGATGTCTCCAAAAGAAGCAGTTATAATATCTGCAGTGGAAGCGCTCAGTGCCTGGCTAGATACTCGATAAATTTCTTTACAACTGTTGGTATTAAATTGGCACAATTGTACTTCAGATATGTAGTGATGTACCATGACCTCTTTTGTAGTGAGAAGCAATAACAAAAAATTATTTTAGTGGGCAAAAAGTGGGCAGAATAAAAATTGATAAAAGTATAAAATTAAGTCTCACTTTTTATATCATTATGTTATCGGAGATATTAGTGTTATACTAAGCTAGTTGTAGGTCAGTGCTTATTTCAAAAATTTGTACTTTCCTACAACTTATAAAATATCTAGCTATAGAGCGTAATCTATAGCTAGATTATTTATCAGAAAAGAGGCATCTCTCACATATCGGATGTCTCTTTTCTGTATGATTAGGCATTATACAAATATTTTAATCTATAAGGTTTATATCACTTTAAATATATTAAAAATATTTCAAAAGTCAGTTGAGTTTCTGATTATTGGCATTTCATTCATGAACGAAGATTCTTTATGTCAATGTGACAAAAACAAATAAGCATGATACTATGTATTAAGTAAGTTTAGTCAAAGTTATATATTTTAAATGTTTTCTTTAACCATAATGATTTACAATCTAGTTGAAAGGAAATATATATACTATGACAAAAGGAACAGTAAAATGGTTTAATGATGCTAAAGGATTTGGCTTCATTACAGCTGAAGATGGAGCAGATGTGTTCGCACATTTCTCAGAAATTCAAAGTAACGGCTTCAAAAAACTTGAAGAAGGCGAAAAAGTTACATTTGATATGGGCGAAGGTCAACGTGGGCCACAAGCCACAAATATCAATAAAGCATAATTAAAAAAAGTCACTCTTAGAGTGACTTTTTTGTAGTCAAGAAGTAAATTAGGGAATGAGAGAAAAGTGTGTTATAATGAGTGAGTCAATTGGGTACATCTATGGAAGATCTAGCTTGTTAAGTTATAGCGTGATTTAAATAAGTGATTTAAATTTCTTCTGTTTTTATTAACGCGGGATGGAGCAGCTAGGTAGCTCGTCGGGCTCATAACCCGAAGGTCGTAGGTTCAAATTCTGCTCCCGCAATTAGAATAAAATTCTGCTTTGTCAGGATTTTTTTATTTTGTTAGATCATTGCTTTCATTAATCATTTGAATGAGACCATCATAGGTAAGATTAGTCTTGTTCACATTTATGGTATTCCAATGGGTTTTATTCATATGGTAGCCTGGAAATACTCCTGCTATTTGTCTAGCCTCCTCACCGTGTTCTGGACTCAGCTTTAAGTCGATTAAGAGTTCGTTATTTTTTTCAAAGATTAAAGCTATAATTTTTTTATTAGATTTTTGTCTAATAGTTGTCCAAAGTATTTTTTCACGATTATTATTGTTAAATGGATAGTCTTCATAGGAGTTGGTTATTTTTAACACCAAGCTGATAAGTTCTTGTTTTTTCATTTTTATCTCCTTGTTGCTTGGTATTATACCATTATTTAAGAGAAATTTTGATATTTTAATTGAGTTTGTGGCTATTTTTTTGAATTTGTATAAGTGGCTAAGATTTTCAAAATATATTTATATTTTGATATAATACTATTGGCAGAAATAAAAAAATGTTAATATATATCATGAAACTACACCTTGCCAGTGTAGTTTTTAGTTTAATTTAAGTTATAGAAAATAGAATAAAAGAGTCGAATCTTTTTCATAAGTACCTCATTTGATGGTGCTTTTTTTGTATCATTAGGTTAATGAGACTATTAGTGTTATAGTAAGAGTGTTCGTAGGCGTTACTTCACTGCCACGAAGTTTTGACCTCAAATACGGACTCTAGTTATGACGAGTAATTATAACTAGGCTATTCATCAGAAAAGACACCTTCGCATATTGGGTGTCTTTTTGTAAAGTTCGTATAGTCAAACTATTATGCTATATTTAATGTGTCGGACAGCCATACAATCACCAACAATTGAGATAAGCTTTACTTACAGTTTTGTATCTGTCTTAGGCTCTTGTTATGTATATATGTATATCAAGAGGCTTTTATGTTTGAAGAATAATAAAGTATTTTTAATAATATCTGTGAAATTGAATAGAATAAATAAGAAGAAATCTATATTCATTATTGTTGTTTCTTAACCTATAATTGATTTTCCCTCTAAGCAAATATAAAATGAATAATCATTTTTTTAGTGTATGTTTTTTTCAGGGGGGAATATGATATACTTTAACTATCAAATATTACAGGGGTAAAGATGCCACCATATGATTATGAGTTTTATAGAAAAAGAAGACACGATCCAAAATGGAGAGTTTTTTATCTAAAGTTAAGAAATAAAAAAATATTAAAAAGAACAATTATATATATTATATTAGTTATATTGTTGATAATTTTAGGTTTATTTATAAATTATATTGACGAATATAAAATTTCTTTAAGAGATTTTAATTTAAAAAGCCTTAAAAACTTCTTTAATCATTACATAGAATTATCTAAAAAACTATTTTGGGCAGTTATTGACAAAATCTCTCATACACTACAACGTAAATGGCAGTAAAAACATCTGATAGAAATTTATTTAATATGATTAGGCACTAATCAATTATTCTGTTATACTTGGTTTACCGTCAGGTATTAAATACTCACCATACAAACTATTTACAATTCTTGTGGAAAGTGAGTGTTTTCTTGTTAAAATAAAAAGCTTTCTACTTGCGTTGGAGCTTTTTTATTTTATATTAGGTATTTACTATCAATTATGCTATAGTTGACTTGTGTCTCCTTGACATATAAGACCGATTCTTCGTATGTTGATTTCTTCAAAAGCCAGTTGAGTTTCTGACTATTGGCATTTCATTCATGAACGAAGATTTTTTATGTCAATTTGACAAAAACAAATAAGCATGATACTATGTATTAAGTAAGTTTAGTCAAAGTTATATATTTTAAATGTTTTCTTTAACCATAATGATTTACAATCTAGTTGAAAGGAAATATATATACTATGACAAAAGGAACAGTAAAATGGTTTAATGATGCTAAAGGATTTGGCTTCATTACAGCTGAAGATGGAGCAGATGTGTTCGCACATTTCTCAGAAATCCAAAGTAACGGCTTCAAAAAACTTGAAGAAGGCGAAAAAGTTACATTTGATATGGGCGAAGGTCAACGTGGGCCACAAGCTACAAATATTAATAAAGCTTAATTGTAAGGCACTCTTTGGAGTGCTTTTTTTAACCAAAGCACAAGGGAGAGTACTATTAGTCTTAAAATATATTGGCGAAAAAATTGTGTTTCTAGTAAGCAGGCACTTTTATGGTTTGAAACTCATAGAATTGCAATAGAATGTATCGAAATTACAAAAATAACTCATAACGAATTGATAAAACTATTATTATTAACGGATGGTGGATTTGATGATATTTTGAAAAATAGGCGTACAATGAAGGGGAGAACAAAAGCAACCATAAAAACTTTAGACGCAATGTCATTTGAAGAAGCTATAGATTACCTCGTGGATCACGTGGAAATACTACAAACTCCAATTATTGTTGATAAAAATCAACTATTTGCAGGTTTCAATGGAAGCGAAATACGTCAGTTTATCCCAAGTATTAATAGAAAACTAGACATGAGAAGAAATAATGATTAAGGCAATAGAGAATAGAATTATAAAAGGAGAAAAATGTTAAGAAATTTTATACTGAAGAGATGTGAAGAAAAAGTTAAAGTTGAAAATAAACAGCTGAGAGGGATTAATAATAAATTACTCAAAAAAGTGAAACGATTGGAAGTAGAGAATAATATCATTCGAAGTAAGTTTATGAATTTAAAGTAATACGTTTATTGGGAAATTAGGTTAATTTAGTTAAGTGTGCTACAATGAGGATAGTATTTGAATAACATCCATTAAGGTAATGGACTTATATAGATCAATGTTACTTTGTGGAGTTTGTTAGCTTTTATTTATTAACGCGGGATGGAGCAGCTAGGTAGCTCGTCGGGCTCATAACCCGAAGGTCGTAGGTTCAAATCCTACTCCCGCAATATGAAGATGATTTCCCTGCTTCGTCGGGGATTTTTATATTAGTTTGGATATGAAATAATAATTTGTTATGTATTTAGAATATATAACTTACGAAGAATACAGAATGGCTGATAAAATACATAAATGTAAAATAGACGAGGAATGAAAGGAGGAGGTATTTGGGAATAGCAAGAACTAAACAACAGATATCAGTAATATTTGAAAAACCATTGAGTTTAGTAAATTATGAATTAGCAACAATGAGGAAAAACATTAATTTTAAAGAATACATATTTGATTCTAGTTATAAAAAACAAACCTATGTGAATATGTACGGCTACTATAAGTATTTAAATTATTGTGAATAACTTTAATTTTAAGTATTGATTGGAAAATTTGTAGCAAGAAGGTTTACTATTTCAGTAAAGGATTTTTTACTCAAAAAGAAGTACTTCAGAAAGGATAAATAAGATGCAAAAAGGAGATATCATTACATTATCAAACGGACAAAAAGCAATAGTAGTTACAGCAGATACTGATAAATTTAAAAATATTATAATTGTGGAGCTTGAAGACCATGATGTACGGGTGGTTGATCGCGAGACGTTAACCCTTGCACCTGCTAAATACCATGATAATTTCGGCTCTCACAGCAAAATATGGTAATATAAAGCTTTATCTTAAAATTGTGTTAAGTTCAGTAAGTATGGCTTTTATAAATAGTCAAGGACAAACAAAAAAACCTCATAAGGTTTTTTTGTTTGTCTTTAAATAATAATTTTTTATTTTAACTATTTTAAACTTATTGTCTCTTTCTTCAAAAAACCATTTTTGTTGAAATCTTGTGTAATCTTCTGCATTTCCGAGGATACCATTTCCTAACGGAGTAAATAAATAGTCAATCCTTCTCCAATATATTTCATATCTTTTTTTGTCAAATGTGGAGTAGGAGATTGCTTTGTATGATAAAACAACAGAAAAACCTTTGTTAGTTATTTTATAATCTGTCGATCCTTCTAAATTTGCATGTTTAATGTAACTTTTTGTATCTTTAACGTCATTTTTAGTTACTTTCTTTATATGTTTTTGAAGTAATTTTTCACTATAAAAATTTTTTAAATCATCAAAGTCTTGGTTCTCTATATCGTTCATGACTTTGTTAAAAATATATTCAATAAGATTTATTTTATCAACTGGCACATCTTTTATCTTTTTATAACTCTTTTGAGTTAAATTATCAAAGACTATTAATATAAAAGGAAGCAAAATAAATAAAGTTACTACAATTATCATATATAGTCTTTCTAGCTCATTAAGCAAAACATTATCTTTTATGAATAGAAAATAAAATCATTCTCAGTTACTTAAAATTAAAATTCTATTCTATTTTTCATTTTTACATATTTATGAGTTTAAGTCAACTCTTATTTTATATGAAGTATACTTTATATAAAATAATGGTAAAATGAATTTAAAGGCGGAGAGCCTTAATAAATAAGCGATTATAGGTTTTTAAAAATAAGAACTAACCAAAAAACTAACCCAGTATTTAAAATGTGTGTAATAAAATCTATAAATTAAAGAGCCGTTAGAAATTTTCTAACGACTTTTTATTTTGTGAATTCTAACGATTGTTATGCTTGTCGTTAATTTAAATAATAATGTTTTATTATAATATAATTATAGCAAAATAATCGTGATTTGATGATTATTACTGCCTAAATAACATCATTATAGAAAAACTAACCAAAAAACTAACCAAGCAATTGCAAATGTGTGTAAGTAAAATTTATAAAAAGAGACACAATATTAAGTTGTAAATTGTCTCTTTTTATAAATTTTACTAATTAACATTATTACTTTATCTTTACAGAAGGGTACATTTCTTTATACTCTTCACCACTTGTACTATAGTATAAAATGTATCTATCAATAAAATTAATTTCGTATTTTACTATTCCAGAATTCCATGAATTTAGTAAAAATTTTGGAAAAGTAGTTTGTACATCTTGAACCTTACGCAGTGCTTTTAATAATTTTTCTTCAGAAAATGAAGGATAATGAGAAATAACAGTAAGCAATGATTTACCTGAAATTATTAAAAAATCACTTTTTTGAAAAGTAAAAACTATCGCAGGACGGAAGATAACAAGTGTTCTTTATGAAACCTTCTTGACGTAAACATTCATCTAAGTATAAGCAACCATCAATTTGTTGACGGACTTTTTCTGATTTAGATATTGCATTATTAAAGCTAGTAAATAGATTCGCTTGAATCTAGTGAAGAGTTTCTTAATAAATTGACAATCATAAAAACTACTGGTTATATATTATTCTTTGTAAAAAGACAAGATTCAATCAATAGAAATAGTTATATTGTATATTTCTCTAAAGTGCTGTTGAAAAAAATAATAAAGAGCGGTAAAAAATAGTGAAATTCAATCACTCTAGAAGGCATATTTATTTAAAATTGATTAGATGCTTCCTCTTAACAATTTGTTTTTTGGGGATTTCATAAAAGAAACTTCTCATTATAGAAGTATTTTAAATGTTATACTCTTTCCAAGGAGTGGCTTGAAATAATTAATAAAAAAGGAATCGGAAATGACAAAAAGAAAATTAAGAGAATTAATCTGTGTATCTATTTTACTTGGAAATATTGTAATTCATAATAGAGTCATATTCGCAGATACAGTAATTAAAGAGGAGAATAAAAATTTTGCAGCAGGAGATATAGCTAATGGAAAGTTGGGAACAAGTAGTTGGACAATAAATTCATCAGGGGTACTTACTATTGGCGAGGGGGATTGGTCCAATTGGCCTGGAGGAGAATACAATATTCCGTGGAGACCTTATGCTGCGTCAATTACGTCAATCATTATTGCAGGACCAGTCAAAGCCCCATCTGATTTAAACTGTCTTTTTTGGAAACTTCCTAAGTTAACATCCGTTAAAAATATGGGATTAATTGATGTATCGAATACAGGAACAGCTCAATTCTTGTTTTTTGAGGATGGATTATTAACTGAGCTTGACTTTTCCAACTGGGATATGAGCAAAATGGACGATGTTGGTGTGAACAAGATGCTTCAAGGTACAACTAGCTTAACTAAACTAACAGTTGGCTCAACTTTTAAATTTATGAATTATGATTCATCAGGAAATATAAGATCAGATGTTTCGCTACCTAATATTACTGCTAATAGTATTTATACAGGTAAGTGGCAAAATATTGGAACAGGAACAGAAGCATCCCCTACAGGAAAAAACGTTTGGAGCACTGCGGAATTAAAGAAAAACTTTGATGGAAAAAAAGATGCTGATACATATCCTTTACTTGAACACAATAAAAAAATACGTAAAAAATACCAATGGAAATATTGGTATTTTTTTATTGATTATTCAGATGAAGTTGTTATTCAAAGGATTTTTCATGAGAGTGAGAACTGGTTGAATAATTTAGAATAAGAGAGGAAACTATTTGACAGAAATAGAGCGACGTTGCAATTTGATATATGATAATTTTCATATGGACTGTTGTTTACGTTATGACCAAAGAACAGCCTTGCAACTGTCGTATAAAAAAGAGATAGATCAGCTACAAAAAATAAAAGCTTCCAGTAATGACTGTGGCTTTTTGAATGTAGAACGAACTTTAACACGTGTTAAAGCAACATATAAAAAATTTGTGTCCTAATTTTGTCTGCTATGGTCGTGACTTAGCAATAAGTGATTATTCTCAAACCTCACATGGCTATGTACGTAACATTTAGGAAATTAGTTTAGGCAGTGATAATTGCTGTCATATAAAAATAAAATCGGTGAATATTAAGGACGAGAGAAATCTTGTCCTTCTTTTTTTGTATATAGGGGGAAGGATGAGTAGAACAGGAATAACCGTGGATAAGAAGATGATTGATGCTGAAGGTATTTCAAACTTTTATTCTATAAAGGTTTCTACCGCTAGAAATAAAATTTGCGAAATGAAAAAAGATAAACGATTTATGCAAGGGGATTATTTTAGGATGAGCGGACGTGTATGGTTTCCAGCATTTGATGAATTTTTAAAAATAAAAGACGAGGAAAAATACAGATAAAAATGATATAATAAGTATGATTTTTATTCTGCACTTTTCCCAAAAGAAAAGGTAGGAAATATGAAAGTTGAAGATATAAAAGTAGGAAGTTTATGGTCAGAATCTCGGAAAAACAAGTTCCTCTGGCGTATGAGATACTTTAATATAGTTACAAAATCTGAGGATAAAGTTTCTGTAACTTTGACATCTAATTCAAATCAGGCTAAAACAAAAGCTAGAAAAATATTGTTAACAAAGGCTAAGCGAAAAATTGAACAAAGTGAATTAAATATATTAAATTCGAGTTTAAATATTAATTCTTTAACTTTTTCTTCTGTAGCTAATTTATGGTTAAATGACTGTAGTAAAAGGCTAAAGCCATCGACCTTAAATAATAGGAGAAAACAAATAAAACGTTTTGCTGATGAATTTGGAGATCAGGAAATGTCACAATTTACAACTTTCCAAATTCAGGTATTTTTTAATAGTTTGAATTTAAAATCGGGTACAGTAAAAGGTTATTTTTTAACTTGTAAATCTATTTTTGATTTTGCAAAGAGAATGGAGATTATTTCTAAAGATCCTACATTGAATGTGAAATTAAGTCTTTCCAAAAAAACTTTGGAAGATATAAAAAAGCAGAATCGAAAACTGTTTACAGTGGAAGATTTAGCTAAGGTCTTAAATAGGATGAGAAGTTCTGAGAATCCTCGCACGTACTTTATAGCTCTAACTATTGAATTTCTGTTTTTAACTGGTTTAAGATACTGTGAATTAGCTGCGTTAAAAGAAGAAAATTATGACCGCACAAGAGGTATAATTAAAGTGGAAACTAACTTAGATTATACTAAGGGTGTGACGAAACATACTCATACCACGACTAAAACATTATCTTCTTATAGGGAAGTTGATCTCAATGATAGAGCAATCGAAATTATCGAAGAGTATCTCAAAGCTAATCATGACAATACTTATGTAGGTTATAAAAATCATGGATACATTTTTTGTACTCGTTCAGGTCAACCACATAATATTGGCCATCTAAACCGATCTTTTAAGTATTATGGAAAAGCAACGGGGCTAGATAAGCAGTTCTCTTGCCATTGTATGCGCCACTCTCATATTTCATTATTAGCAGAAATGGGAATAAACCAAAAAGTGGTGATGCAAAGAGTTGGTCACGCAACATCCACTATTACCAATAATATATATACTCATGTCACACCTAATATGTCTAAAGAATTAAACCAAAAAATGAATAGAATTAACAAAATTTCTTAACCAAATTTGGTGGGCAAAAAAGTGGGCAGAAATGAATGAAAAATAGTGATAATTAATGATATTATTATCGAAAATAAAATAATAATATCACTGGAAAATGCTATTAAATACGGCTTTTAAGCCATTTTTATAAAGGGGAAAGAAAATTGGCACAATTGTACTTCAAATACGGCAGCATGAATTCAGGCAAAAGTATCGAAATCCTGAAAGTTGCCCATAATTATGAAGAACAGGGAAAACCTGTTTTGATTATGACTTCTAGTTTAGATACACGTGCTGGTGTTGGTATAGTCGCAAGTCGTATTGGTATGAGTAGCGAAGCTGTAGCGATTGACGATACTATGAATGTCTATGAATATATCGAAAACTTGCCGATAAGGCCTTTTTGTGTGCTGATTGATGAAGCCCAATTTCTCAATAAACAAAATATTTATGATCTAGCACGTGTGGTCGATGATTTAAATGTCCCTGTGATGGCTTTTGGCTTAAAAAATGATTTCAGAAATGAACTTTTTGAAGGCTCAAAATACTTATTGCTTCTGGCTGATAAAATTGAAGAAATTAAAACGATTTGCTGGTATTGCAGTAAAAAAGCAACGATGGTTTTACGCATGGTTGAAGGTGAACCTGTTTATGAAGGCGAGCAACTGCAGATCGGTGGCAATGAGAGCTATATTCCAGTGTGCCGTAAGCACTATTTTCATCCATTGAAAAAGATGGAGAGTAATCGTATAAACGAAGAGATATAAAAAAAGAAGTAAGGAAAAATAAAAAATGTTTGATCAACTTGAAACGATGGTAGGACGATATGAGGAGCTGGGCGAATTACTCAGTGACCCACAGGTTGTCAATGATACAAAGCGCTTTATGGAACTTTCACGTGAAGAAGCGAGTCTGCGAGATACTGTAGCCACTTATAATGAATATAAAAAGGTGCTCGAAACCATTTCTGACAGTGAAGAAATGCTTGGTGAAGGTGGCCTTGATGAGGATATGAAAGAAATGCTCAAAGAAGAGCTTTCAGAAGCAAAATCAGCCAAAGAAGAACTGGAAGAAAAGATTAAAATTCTCTTGCTCCCTAAAGATCCAAACGATGATAAAAATATTATCTTGGAAATTCGTGGCGCAGCAGGTGGTGATGAAGCAGCCCTTTTTGCTGGTGATTTGTTAAATATGTACCAGCATTATGCAGAGTCACAAGGTTGGAAATTTGAAATCATGGAAGCCAGTGTGACGAGCATTGGGGGGTATAAAGAAGTTTCAGCCCTTGTTTCGGGAACTTCTGTTTACAGTAAACTAAAATACGAATCTGGTGCTCATCGCGTGCAACGTGTGCCATCAACAGAAACACAAGGACGTGTACACACTTCAACAGCAACGGTCCTTGTCATGCCTGAAGTTGAAGAATTCGAGATGAAAATTGAACAAAAAGATCTTCGCGTGGATATCTACCATGCCTCAGGTGCCGGTGGACAAAATGTCAACAAAGTTGCGACAGCTGTACGTATGGTTCACTTGCCTACAGGCATCAAAGTTGAAATGCAAGAAGAACGTACGCAACAAAAAAACCGTGACAAAGCCATAAAATTGCTTAATACGAAGGTATTTGACCACTATCAACAAATCGAGTTGGACAAGCAAAATGCTGAACGTAAGTCCACTGTCGGAACAGGTGACCGCTCAGAACGTATCCGTACTTATAATTTCCCTCAAAACCGCGTGACCGATCACCGTATCGGTCTAACTTTACAAAAGTTAGATACCATCCTTTCTGGAAAAATGGATGAAGTCATTGATGCACTTGTGGTTTATGATCAAACGGAGAAGTTGGCGGAGCTTAACAAGTAATGACCGAATTTCAATTTGAAGGTTTTAACATTCGGCTGCGTGTAGAAGAGCAAAGACGTATGGAAACGGCGAAGAGAGTGAAGGATGTTGAGACAAAAGTTCTTGTCTTTGAGGTCAGTACCCAAGAGACACACTTTGATTTGCTCTATTGCCAAGCAATCAACCAAGATTATTGGATTACCATTGAAAATGTTGAGAGTCCTTCAAAGCATCTTCAGAGATTGGATAGACGGGTACGGATGAGTATTGACTTTTATAAGGACAATGCTTATTGTCGTCTTTGGCAAGAGCTCAAAGAAGGGGACAATTGGAGCAAACGTAAAAAAGTTCTTTCACTTGCGGAGTTTGGCAAATACAGCAGTCAATCGGTGACGGAAATTATGAAAACCTTTGATGCTTTGGCTCTAGGAAGATTGGAAAATATTGTCAATGAGAAAAATAGGACACGAAATGAAAATGGTGTCCTTTTTGCAAAAGATAATCTGAAAATCCCCATCATCGTTTATTTATTGGGGCGTGTTTTTCCTCTCCTTTAAAAGGTGAGGAGAGTGAGGAAAGAAAAAATGTTATGGATTGAGGCTGTGCGCCAATTATCTCAAGATTTGGAAGAGCCTTTCGCTCTAGAATTTGTCTGGAGAAATTTACACGAGCTCACAAAATTACAGTGGTTAAATTTACAAAGAGAAGCGATTTCAGATACGGATTTAGCTGCACTTACATCTGTCGCGCAGCGTTTGAAAAATAATGAACCGCCACAATATATTGTAGGTTGGGCTGAATTCTGTGATTTAAAACTTGCCGTGGATGAGCGTGTCCTGATTCCACGTCCAGAAACAGAAGAGCTGGTGCAGATGATTCTCGCTGAAAATGAGCAAGGTAGACGTACGGTTTTAGATATTGGCACAGGATCTGGAGCTATTGCTCTAGCACTGGCGGAGAAAAGAAAGGAGTGGGAGATTACTGCATCTGATGTTTCAGAAAAAGCACTTGAACTTGCTCAATTGAATGCAAAAAGTCATCAAATTTCTCTTAATTTCATTCTCTCTGATGTCTTTGAAAATATTCAAGGACAGTACGATATCATTGTGTCCAACCCACCCTATATTGCCTTTGATGAAACGTATGAAATGGATCAATCCGTCATTCGCTTTGAACCAGATAGCGCACTCTTTGCTGAAAAGCAAGGTCTAGCAATTTATCAGACCATTGCTGAAGCAGCTCATCAATTTTTAAAGCCACAAGGGAAAATATATTTAGAAATTGGTTATAAGCAAGGTCCAGCAGTGAAAGACTTGTTTGAGAAGGCTTTTCCTACTAAAAAAGTCCGTGTGCACCGTGATATTTTTGAAAAAGATCGTATGATAAGTGTGACATAGATGAAAATAAAACATATAGAAGTAAAGAAAGATAGATATCTCCCTTTACTTCTTTTAGCTGATGATCATGAGCATATTATGACCTATCTTGCAAAAGGTGAACTTTTTGTACTGATGGATCAGTCTGAAATTAGGGCAGTGTGTGTAGTCAGTCCGACTCTCGAAATTGAAAACCTAGCTGTAGCGCCTGATGCACAAGGTCAAGGCTATGGCAGAGCCCTGATAAACTACCTTTTTAAAAAGTACAAGGGTCAGGGTGTCATGACCGTCGGCACCGACGATATATCGGGAAATGTCCTTTTCTATGAAGCTTGTGGTTTTGAATATACCCATAAGATAAAAAATTATTTTATTGACCATTATAGTTTTCCAATTTACGAAGATGGAAAACAACTTAAAGATAAATGCTACTTAAGAAAGGAGCTATAAAATGACAGTTGAAAAAGCAATAGCAGCTTTAAAAGCAGGAGAATTGGCAGTGTTACCAACAGAAACAGTTTACGGCATTTTCGCGGATGCAACCAACGAGGCAGCGGTGCAAAAACTTTATGCTGTAAAAGGGCGTCCTGTTGAAAAAGCCTTGAATATGAACGTGGCAGATTATGACACAATTTTAAAATATTCAGTGCATCAACCTGCTTATCTTGAAAAACTCGTGCAAACTTTTCTGCCTGGACCGTTGACGATTATTTTAGAAGCAAGTCCTGAAGTTCCTGAGTGGATTCATGTGGGGAAAACTACTGTCGGATTCCGAATGCCTTCAATTCCAGCCACACAAGAAGTGATTAAAGCTTTAGGGGTTTTAGTTGGTCCCTCTGCTAATCTTACCGGCTCACCAAGCCCACGTTTCTATGATGATTTAACCTCAGCTATCCTTGATAAAGCAGCTGTTGCACTTCAAGATGACAGTGTTTATGGTCTAGATACAACGATTTTGGATCTTTCTGGTGAAATGCCTAAAATTTTACGACAAGGGGCAATTACAGCGCAAGAACTTCTTGATGCTGTTCCAGAATTATATGAAATTGTCTGAACAAATAATTTGGTTCGGCACTTTGCTTTAGATATAATGGTAGATGTACAAAAGCTACCCACGCAAAAGGAAAAATGCTTGAGGTAAGCATCGTATAAGGCAAAGGAGACACACATGGAAATTTATAATTTTGAAGCGTTTGATCCAGAACTTTGGGCTGCTATACATGCCGAAGAAGTTCGACAACAAGAAACAATTGAGTTAATTGCCTCAGAAAATATCGTATCCCCAGCGGTACGTGCAGCTCAGGGATCTGTCTTAACAAATAAATACGCAGAAGGTTACCCCGAAAAGCGTTATTATGGTGGGACAGAAGCTGTAGATGTGGTGGAAAACTTGGCCATCGAACGTGCCAAAGAACTCTTCCATGCAGACTTTGCTAATGTGCAGCCACACTCTGGCTCACAAGCCAATGCAGCAGCTTACATGGCCTTGATTGAGCCTGGTGACACTGTATTAGGTATGGATTTGAATTCTGGTGGGCATTTGACTCATGGTTCTCAAGTCAACTTCTCAGGTAAGATGTATAACTTTGTGTCTTACGGACTTAATTCAGAAACAGAATTGCTTGATTTTGACGAAATTGCAGCCCAAGCTGAAAAGCATCGCCCAGCACTTATCGTTGCTGGTGCATCGGCTTACTCTCGTATTATTGATTTTTCAAAATTCCGTGAGATTGCAGACAGTGTCGGTGCAAAATTGATGGTAGACATGGCTCATATCGCTGGTCTTGTGGCTACAGGTCATCATCCAAGTCCTTTTCCTTATGCAGATGTAGTAACCTCTACAACACATAAAACATTGCGTGGCCCACGTGGGGGGCTCATTTTGACCAATAATGCGGAGCTAGCTAAAAAAATCAACAGCGCTATTTTCCCTGGTTTACAAGGTGGTCCCTTGGAACATGTTATTGCTGCTAAAGCAGTTGCCTTTAAAGAAGCCTTGTCACCAGAATTTTCAACTTATATTGATCAAGTAGTGAAAAATACAGCAGCCATGGCCGATGAATTTAGCAGAGCTGGTTTACATGTTATCTCAGATGGTACAGACAATCATCTCTTCCTCGTCAAAGTAACTGAGCTTGGAATTAACGGTAAAGAAGCACAAAATCTCCTTGATACAGTTAACATTACCCTCAATAAAAACTCTGTTCCTGGTGAGGAACTTAGTCCTTTTAAAACAAGCGGTGTGCGTATTGGCGCCGCAGCAATCACTAGCCGCGGCATGAAGGAAGAGGAGAGCCGTAAGATTGCACAAGCAATTATTAAAGCATTATCCAATAAAGATGACGAATTTGCTCTTCAAGAAGTTCGCCAATTTGCATTAGATTTGACAAAAGGGTTTCCTTTAGTCTAGAATATAAGTACGACTTTTTTAACAAAATTTCCACCAACCGAATAAAAATGAACAGTGATAAGTAAATAAAGGT